>JAAZCL010000170.1 GCA_012513315.1 Bacteroidales bacterium
GGCCGAAAAAGTTTATTCAAAATCAATTCAAAAGTCAATTAAAGAAGTTTTCAGCAACAATAAAATAGATATAGATCAGCTTAGGCAAACTGCTTCCCCTCGCTCTGTATTATTTGAGCTACTTGCTCCCTACAACTTTACGCCTTCCACAATTGAGGATATATCAGAAAGTATAGATTCAATTTCCGGTAAAGTATTCTTTTCTGATAGTAGTGCCGATTTAGAGAAAAAGAAATACAGATTAATAAAAGACAGAAACAGTTTTTTATTAAACGTTGTAAATGAGACAAATAACGAGAACGAAACTTATTTTATTGAAAAAGGAATAAATGAAATAAATTTTCCTATTAACATCAAAATAAAAAAATTAAGTTCTTCGGCTGATATAGCTTTTAATAAACATACTATTTATATCGATGCCGATAAAATTAAATATCCCTTGGTACTTCGAAAATGGAGAAGCGGCGATTGGTTTATTCCTTTCGGCATGAAGGGCAGAAAAAAGCTAAGTGATTATTTTACAGATCGCAAGTTTAGTCTAAAAGACAAAGAAGATGCCTGGCTTCTTGCTTCGGGTGATGATATTGTGTGGATAGTGGGTGAGAGAAACGACGACCGATTTAAGATTTCAGAGAATACAAAACAAATAATCTCTATAGAGCAGATTTGTTAAATTAAAAAACATGTGAACAGAAACTGTTTTTCTACTGTTCTAATGCAACGTTTTTTCCTTTTCTGCATCTAACAATAAAGTGAGAGAATTTTAAAGTATAAAAAACACAAAAAAAATTTATAATATGAGTAATAAAGTCAAAGAGATATTAATGGTAGGTGCCCTTGCTGGTGTTGCTTATTACATTTCGCGTTGCTATCGTCAAAAGAAGCAAAAACAAAGAGAGTTGCGTGAAACATTGCACTTTCAGATCTTCTAAAATTTACATTACAGATATTTAATTTGCGCTATTTTATGTACCTTTGCAATTCTAATAGGTACATAAAATAAAGCGTAAAAATATCTATGCTCACACTTAAAGTAATAAACGAAAACACCCAAGAGGTTATAAAACGTCTAGCCACAAAACAATTTGACGCTAAAGACGCAGTAGATCAAGTTATTGAACTTGACGAAACAAGAAGAAAAAGCCAGACCGAATTAGATAATATTTTATCTGAGGTTAACTCAATCTCCAAATCTATTGGCATTCTCATTAAAGAGGGTAAAAAAGATGAAGCTTCTGCTGCTAAAGAAAAGGTTTCTGCACTTAAAGAAACTGCCAAGTTAACCGAAACCACACTTAAAGAATGTGAAGTAAAAATAGAGAATATACTGGTTACAATACCCAACCTTCCTCACGAAAGTGTTCCCGAAGGAAAGGGTGCCGAAGACAATATTGTTGATCGCACAGGAGGCGAAATGCCTTCACTTTATGAAAATGCTGTACCTCACTGGGATCTTGCTAAAAAATACAACCTCATAGATTTTGAACTAGGTGTTAAAATTACCGGAGCCGGTTTTCCTGTCTATAAAGGCAAGGGGGCAAGGCTTCAGCGCGCTCTTATCAACTTTTTTCTAGATAATGCACGCGATGCGGGTTTTGAAGAGGTGCAACCGCCATATGTAGTAAATAGCGACTCAGGATTTGGAACTGGTCAGCTTCCCGATAAAGAGGGACAAATGTATCATGTGGGAATTGATGATTTGTATTTGATACCAACATCCGAAGTACCGGTTACAAATATGTATCGCGATGTTATTCTTGAAGAAAAAGAACTCCCTATAAAAAACACTGCATACTCAGCATGCTTCCGTCGCGAGGCTGGTTCATATGGTAAAGATGTAAGAGGATTAAACCGACTGCATCAGTTTGATAAGGTTGAAATTGTATGTATTGAAAAACCCGAGAACTCATATGAGCGATTAGACGAGAGGGTAAATTATGTACAAACGCTGGTAGATAAATTAGAGCTCCCCTGGAGAATACTTCGTTTATGTGGTGGCGACATAAGCTTCACGTCTGCACTTACATTCGATTTTGAAGTGTACTCTGCTGCACAAGAGAGATGGCTTGAAGTAAGTTCAGTTTCTAACTTCGAAAGCTTTCAGGCAAACAGGCTTAAGTGTCGTTACAGAGACGAGAATCGCAAAACTCAACTCTGTCACACACTAAATGGCAGTGCACTTGCCTTACCACGTATAATGGCTGCTTTGCTGGAAAATAATCAGACAGAAGAAGGAATTAAAATTCCCCAAGTATTAGTTCCATACTGTGGTTTTGATATAATTGATTAATAAATCAACTACTAATATTATCGAGGTAGGTTCTTCACAGAATCTGCCTCGATTTTTTTTGGACTATATATAAACTGTATTTGGATTAATCCTTAATTGTTTTTGAGCTATATTTTTGGCCTATTTCGACCATAATCCATTAGCAAAAACTCTATACATAGGCCGCACAATATTCCTACTTAGTCCTAACATTCTCCTGATCCTCCTCGATAATTATGAGGAGGATCCGAACGAGGTACGAAGAAGGTATGAATATGACTGGGACTTGCCACGGAGTTTTTAAAGAGCAGTATTGTCAAAGCCCTCTACTTCCCAACCATTTTTATAAGCTGGAGTATTGCAAGATTTGCAGTTCTTTCGATGTTATACTCTCTATTTAGCCCCAAGTGGTGTTTTTGGGACAATATTTCATCGTTATACTTTGTTGCAATCCAAACAGTACCAACAGGTTGATCTTTTTGACCACCATCGGGGCCCATGTATCCCGAAACAGCAATACTACAGTTGGTATTTAATGTTTTAGATACATTAATGACCATCTGCTCTACAACTTCATTACTTACTACTCCGTGTAACTCAATTGTGTTTTTATCTACATTTAATAGCTGTTCTTTTACAGAGTTTGCATATGAAACTATACTTCCTATATAATATTTTGAGGCATTGGGCACAACAGTTATTTTGTGAGCTATATGGCCACCAGTGCAACTTTCGGCAGTTGATAGGGTTAGGTTTTTATTTTGAAGCTTCTCACTCAATAATTCTTCTGGCAATTTACAACCTTTGGATACGTAATGCGCTTTTACTGTCTTTTTAAGATTTCGCATCTGTTGTTTTAATTCATCTAGATGCTCATGACCCCAAACCGATAGTCTAAGCCTTATATATCCTAACGAGGGGAGATAGGCAAGTGAATATCCCGAAGGTAAAAGAAGCTCGAAGTCTGCTAATTTTGAGGCTAATTCAGATTCGGTTACGCCTGTTACAATGCATGAGCGACTAACATATTCTGTTACTTGAAAACGCTTTACTAGCATTGGTATAACATCTTTATCCATTGATGTTTGCATTTCATACGGTACTCCGGGCATTGAGACGAGGATTTTATCTTCTTTCTCGAACCAGAGAATAGGAGCTGTTCCTTCACTGTTTTGAATTACATTGCTACTTGCGGGAACATATGCCTGATTATAGGTTAGTTTGTTTAATTGAAGATTGCGTTTTGATAAAATTGACTCGATATTTTGCAAAACATCTTCGTTCAACTCAAGTGCTGTGTGAAAGTAGTTGCAAAGAGTATGTTTGGTTATATCATCATTGGTGGGCCCAACACCCCCGGTAATCAGTAAAATATCGGCTCTTTCAAAAGCTATATCAATGGCATTAATAATATTTTCTGAGCAATCACCTACAGATGATATTGCTACAACTTCAAAACCATGGCGAGTGAGTTGATTGGCAATCCATGTGGAATTGGTGTCTATAACCTGCCCAATTAGTAGCTCATCACCAATAGTAATAATTTCTACCTTCATATAAATTGCTTTTTATTTATGTGTAATTACAAAGTAACTAGTTAATTTTGAGATTAAAGATATATATATTCATTTTAATGTTAAAAAACAGTACAATAATTTTTTTAGTCTGATAGATTGTCTTATCTTTGCCCCTCGAAATTTGCCAATAATAAAAAGAGGTATATAATGAAAAAAGAGATTCATCCCGAAAATTATCGCCCGGTAGTTTTTAAAGATATGTCTAACGACGAGATATTTATATCTCGTTCTACAGTAAACGCTAGAGAAACTATTGAAATTGATGGTGTAACTTACCCATTAGTTAAACTTGAGATTACAAGCTCATCTCATCCATTTTACACTGGTAAACAAAAACTGGTGGATACAGCCGGACGTGTGGATAAGTTTATGAGTCGTTACGGAAATCGTAATAAGAATAAATAAACCGGACAAAAGGTATTTTAATTTAGCGGTGGTCTTTTAAGATCACCGCTTTTTGTTATGTGCAATTTATGTATTTAGAGCAAATTTGACTATTTTTGTCTCCCTATGACTTTAAATTCAATATTTAGAATATATTGAATAGTGAAGTCTAAATCTTTTATAAAGAGAATAAGGGAATAATGAAAAAATATATCATCAAGATAGTACTTCTGTTTCTTATATTGTTTACACAAACTATTAATGCACAGGTACAACTACACGATAGCGCCAGAGTGAGCCTACTCACTGCATCGCAATGGCATGGTGCTGTTTATGCTTTATTTGGTCATACGGCAATTAGAGTGCAGGATGACTCTGTTGGTGTTGACGCTGTATATAATTATGGATACTTCGATTCTTCTCAACCCAATTTCATGTATAATTTTGTAAGAGGTAAAACCGACTATGTGCTTGGTGTAACTACTTTTAATGATTTTATGTATGAATATGAATACAAAGGGCAGAGTGTAACCGAACAGATATTGAATTTAACCACCTCAGAGAAACAGCAGCTCTTTAATGCCTTATATATCAATTCCCTTCCGGAGAATATGCGCTACAGGTATAATTATCTTTATGATAACTGTGCAACTCGTCCGCGCGATATGATTGAAGAGTACGTTAATGGAACAATAATATACCCACCTACAAGCCAAAAACAGACGTTTAGAGATCTGTTGCATGAATGTACGGTTGAGCATAAATGGACAGAGTTTGGAATTGATCTTATGGTAGGAAGTTATTCTGATAGGGTTATAGATGTTAGGGAAAAGATGTTTATACCCGACTATCTAATGGAGTCTTTTGATGGTGCAACTATGGTGGTTAACGATACTTTAAGCTATCCGTTGGTTATGAAGTCGGAAATGATATTAGAGTTTGACAATGAGCGTAATAGTGCGGGCGAACAGACTCTTTTTACACCCTTTGTAACTGCGTTCGCACTGTTATTGATTACAATTATAATTAGTCTTTTGCAAATAGCAAATTTAAATATTGTAAGACTTGCAAAAATATATGATACGCTGCTTTTTGCAACCGCAGGGATAGGTAGCTTGGTGCTATTTACACTTATGTTTTTTTCAGAACATCCTGCCACAAACCCTAATTGGAATTTTGTCTGGCTAAATACATTTGCATTGGTTGCTGCAGTTTTATTTTGGGTAAAATCGGCTAAGAAGATCGTTTATTTCTACCATTTCATTAACTTTGCGGTTATAACTCTTTTTATACTGTTATGGTGGTTAATACCACAGCAGCTTCCTATTGCAACAATACCCTTTTCGTTAAGTTTATTGGTGAGATCGGGCACAAACATATATATGAAAAGGAATAAGAAATTAAAAAATAGCCGTTTCAGATCTAGCAAATATATGAAAGCGGGTTGGGGACAGTAAAAAAGGAATCAAATACACAAAATGATTAGAGTAATATCTTCAATAGTCGCTTTTTTATCAATTACAGCGCTCTATTCACAAAACCCCTCAGGAGAAGTGCCAAAGCTGGTTGTTGGAATAACAATTGATCAGTTGAGAGGCGATTACATCGAGATGTTTAAAGGTACATTCGGCAATAAAGGCTTCAACCGTCTGTTAAACAGTGGCTTGGTATATAATAATGTTAAATACGATTTTCCTGATCTGAACCGTGCTTCTACCATTGCAACCATTTTTACGGGTGCTAATCCTTCTTACCATGGTATCACCGCAGAAAAGAAATATTTAATAAATCAAAACCTCGAGGTGTCGTCATTTATAGATGATAACTTTATGGGGAACTTTACAAATGAAAAAGTATCTCCTCTCCCGTTAAAGGTTTCTACAATTGCAGATGAACTTAAGATTGCATCAGGTGGGCAGTCGGATGTTTTTGCCTTTGCACCCGATGCTTCTCAGGCACTAGCCTCTGGCGGACATGCAGCAAGCGGTGCCTACTGGATTGAGGATATAGATGCAAAATGGGCCACTACAACTTTTTATAAAACCCGTAATACAGTTGTAGATCAGCACAACCGTGGGCAGAATGCACTAACATATACTATAAACAGTGTATCGTGGAAACCTGCTTTAAATATTGAGAAGTATGATGCCTTCCCTTACACCAAAAACAGATATGCTTTTCAGCATTTCTTTGTAAATACCAAAAAAGATAATGTAAGGAAGTTTAAGGAATCGCCTTTAGTTAATAAAGAGGTTAACGACATTGCTATAAAAGTATTGGAGTCAAATTCGTTGGGTACTCGTATGAATCCCGACTTCTTAGCACTGACCTTTTATGCTGGCAATTATTCTGATGCACTTGATAAAAACTACTCTGTAGAGATTCAGGATACATATCATAGACTCGATAATGAGTTGGCGCGTTTGCTAGATGCAATTGATGGATCAGTTGGATTGGAAAACACACTTATATTTATTGTATCTACAGGATATTTTGTTGAGCATGAGGTAATTCCTGAAGGAATGGTTACGTCGGGTGGAATATTTTATCCAGATAGAAGTCAGGCCTTACTTAATATGTACTTAATGGCTACCTATGGAAGGCAGCAGTGGATAAAAAAATATTATAACAGTCAGTTCTTTTTCGACCATAAGTTGTTGGAGGATAATAAAATTGATCTGGGCGAGTTTCAAAGTACCGCAGCAGAATTTCTTGTTCAATCGGCAGGTATTCAAGATGTAATTACATCACACCAAATGCTTCATGGTGCTTATAATAACACAGTGCAATACTATAGAAATGGTTACTTTAAAGGTGTCTCGGGAGATCTTTTTCTTGAGCTTCAGCCCGGATGGAATATTAAAGAACCAGAGAGCAACAATACACAACGGGTAAATAATAATGCAATTGCTTCGCCGGTTATATTTTTTGGTAAAGGTATTGTGCCTCAAAAAATTAATCGCACTATTAACGCAACTGATATTGCCCCCAGTGTTTCTTACAGACTCCGTATTAGAGCACCCAATGCCGCTGATGGAGAAATACTTAAGGAATTGTTTTAAGTAAAAAAAACAATTAATTATTCTATATAATATTTATAAATTTAGTCTTAAAGATGTTAGACTTACATATTTATATTTATTAGGTAGAACTGAAAATAACAACAGAAAAAAAATATAATTATACAACAATGGCATTTAATAAAATAATATCAAAATTATTTGGCAATAAGGCTCAACGCGACCTAAAAGAGGTTAATCCAATCGTGAAGAGGATTAAAGAGGCTTATACCGAAATTGAAAAACTGACAAATGATGAGCTTCGAAATAGAACTAAAGAACTGGAAACACAGATTTCTGAATATGTTTCTGATGAGAAGGATCAGATCGCTCAGTTAAAAGCTGATATGGAGAACATTGAGCTTAACGAAAGAGAGGCAATATGGACCCAGATTGACAAGTTTGAAAAAGATATTACAGAGAAATATGAGAAGATTCTAGATGAATTATTGCCGGTGGCTTTCTCTATTATGAAGGAAACTGCACGCAGATTTACTGAGAATGAAGAGGTTGTGGTTACTGCTACTGATTTCGACAGGGATTTGGCGGCTAAGCATGATTTTGTGCATATTGAAGGTGAGAAGGCTATCTATAAGAAAAGATGGATTGCAGGTGGCACAGAGATAAGCTGGGAGATGATTCATTATGATGTACAGCTTTTTGGTGGTGTGGTGTTGCATAGTGGAAAGATTGCCGAAATGGCAACGGGTGAGGGTAAGACACTAGTGGCTACACTGCCGGTTTTTTTAAATGCATTAACTCATGAGGGTGTGCATATTGTTACGGTGAATGATTACTTGGCAAAACGTGACTCGGAGTGGATGGGACCTATGTATATGTTTCATGGCTTGTCGGTTGACTGTATTGATAAGCATGAGCCGAACTCTGAATCGCGACGAAAAGCTTATGAGGCTGATATAACATTTGGTACTAACAACGAATTTGGGTTTGATTATCTTCGCGATAATATGGCCGTTTCTCCAAAAGATTTGGTACAGCGTAAGCACAACTTTGCAATTGTGGATGAGGTTGACTCGGTTTTAATTGATGATGCTCGTACGCCGCTTATTATTTCGGGACCAGTACCAAAAGGTGATGAACAGCTTTTTGATCAGTTTCGCCCTCGTGTTGAAATGCTTGTAAAAGCACAGCGCGATCTTACAACTAGTTTGCTTGCTGAAGCAAAAACAAAAATGGCTTCTTCTGATAATAAGGTTCAGGAAGAAGGTGCACTTTTATTGTTCCGCTCATATAAAGGTATGCCCAAGTATAAACCGCTTATAAAATATTTGAGCGAACAAGGCATAAGGGCTGCAATGCTTAAAACTGAAGCTTTTTATATGCAGGAGCAGAACCGTAATATGCACGTGGTTACAGATCCTCTATATTTTGTAATTGATGAAAAACAACATAGCATAGACCTTACAGATAAAGGGATTGACCTGCTTACAGGGAATTCTGATGACCCTCAGTTTTTTATTTTACCGGATATTGCTTCTCAACTTTCGGAGTTAGAAAACACCGATTTAAACGATGAAGAGAAAGCGATTAAAAAAGATGAGTTTCTGCAGAATTATGCAATAAAATCTGAGCGTGTACACACTATAAATCAGCTGCTTAAAGCTTATGCTTTATTTGAAAAAGACGATGAGTATGTTGTAATTGACAACAAAGTAAAGATTGTTGACGAACAAACTGGTCGTGTTATGGAAGGCAGACGCTATTCCGACGGCTTGCACCAGGCAATTGAAGCAAAGGAAGGAGTGAAGGTTGAAGCTGCAACTCAGACGTTTGCAACAATTACTCTTCAGAACTTCTTTAGGATGTATAGTAAGCTGGCAGGTATGACCGGTACGGCCGAAACAGAAGCAGGGGAGTTATGGGATATCTATAAACTAGATGTTGTGGTAATTCCTACTAATAGACCAATTGTGCGTGACGACCAAAATGACCGTATTTACAAAACCAAACGCGAAAAGTATAATGCAGTTATTGTAGAGATTGAAAACTTAGTAGCTAAAGGGCGTCCTGTGCTTGTGGGTACCACATCTGTAGAGATTTCCGAACTGTTAAGTAGGATGCTTAACTTACGTAAGATAAAGCATAGTGTACTTAATGCCAAACTACACCAGAGAGAGGCTGATATTGTTGCAAATGCGGGTCAAACCGGAGTTGTAACTATAGCTACAAACATGGCTGGTAGGGGTACCGACATTAAGCTGCCTGCAGAAGTGAAAAATGCGGGTGGTTTAGCAATTATTGGTACCGAGCGACACGAATCTCGTCGTGTTGACCGACAGCTTCGTGGTAGAGCAGGTAGGCAGGGTGACCCTGGTTCTTCTGTGTTTTTTGTGTCACTTGAAGATGACCTCATGAGGCTATTTGCTACTGAAAAGATAGCTGGCTTGATGGATAGAATGGGATTTGAAGAGGGTGATGTTCTTGAACATAGTATGTTGAGCAAATCTGTTGAACGTGCTCAAAAGAAGGTAGAGGAGAATAACTTCGGTATTCGTAAAAGACTTCTTGAGTATGATGATGTTATGAACTCTCAGCGTGAGGTTATCTATAAACGTCGTAAGCATGCGCTTATGGGTGAACGTATTGATAATGACGTTGCTAACATGATATCAGAAACATCTAAAAATATTGTTGAGACGTACGAGGATGATTATGAAAGCATGAAACTCGAACTTCTACGTGTTATGGCATTTGAAATTCCTTTTAAAGAAGAGGATATGAAAAAAATGCGTACTAGCGATATGATTGATGCTGTAAAAGAAAGAGCATTTGAGACATTTAAACGTAAAACAGATCGTCTAGCAGAGATAGCTCAACCTGTTATAACTCAGGTATATGAAAAGCAAGGGGCTATGTACGAGAATATTCTTATTCCTATTACAGACGGAAAAAGAGTGTATAATATATCATGCAATTTAAAGGAAGCTTATGAAACAGGTTCTAAAACCTTGGTAAGATCTTTTGAGAAATCAATATTGCTGCATACTATAGATGAGGACTGGAAAGAGCATTTACGAGAGATGGACGATTTGCGCCAGTCTGTTCAGACAGCTAGTTATGAACAAAAAGATCCACTTCTGATTTACAAGTTAGAGTCGTTTAACCTCTTTGCAACAATGATTAATGATATAAACTCTAAATCAGTTTCAATATTAATGCGTGGACAAATTCCAGTGCAGGATCCTTCTACTGTTAGACAGGCTGCTCCGGAACAAAAAACCGATTACAGTAAATACAAAACACAAAAAGATGAGTCGGGAGGATTGGCACCAGGTGAAGGAAGCAAAGGCGATCCTAACGTTCAACAACGCCAGAAGCAGAAACTTGAACCTATAAGGGTTGAGAAGAAGGTAGGTAGAAATGAGCCTTGCCCTTGTGGTAGTGGCAAAAAATACAAGAATTGTCACGGATAATAAATGGCTTAAAAACTTTGGAGCAGGCACTAAATTAGTGCCTGTTTTTTTTGTTAAAATGAAAGAAAAGCAGTACTTTAGTCTAATTAAAGTGGGAAAAGCTGTATTCAGTTACCTCATTGAATTATAACTACTTACATAGATAATTTTTCTAAAGAAAAATCACAATTAAAATATGGTTGATCAGGAAGATAGAATCATCAAGATTAATATCGAAGATGAAATGAAGTCGTCGTACATCGATTACTCGATGTCAGTAATTGTTTCACGTGCATTACCGGATGTGCGCGACGGGTTTAAGCCGGTACATAGGAGAATACTATTTGGAATGTCGGGTTTGGGCAACACTCCCGATAAGCCACATAAGAAGTCTGCCAGAATTGTTGGTGAGGTATTAGGTAAGTATCACCCTCACGGTGACTCGTCTGTTTATAATGCTATGGTAAGGCTGGCTCAACCATGGAGTATGAGATATACTCTTGTTGATGGCCAAGGTAATATAGGTAGCGTTGACGGAGATAGCCCTGCGGCTATGCGTTATACTGAGGCAAGGTTAAACAGGCTTGCTGAAGAAATGTTGCGCGATATCGACAAAGAGACTGTTGATTTTCAACTAAACTTCGACGATACACTAGAAGAACCGACTGTATTGCCTTCTAGAATTCCTAACCTGCTAATGAACGGGTCTTCGGGAATTGCAGTGGGTATGGCAACCAACATGGCTCCTCACAACCTTACAGAGTGTATAAATGGTATAATAGCATATATCGATGACAGAGACATTGATATTCAAGGTTTAATGAAATATATTAAAGCTCCTGATTTTCCAACAGGTGCTTTTATTTATGGTTATAAAGGTGTTGAAGAGGCTTTTGAAACTGGTAGAGGTAGAATAGTTATGCGTGGTAGGGCCGAAATAGAATCGACAGGCTCTAGCGACAAAATTATTATTTCTGAAATACCTTATCTGGTAAATAAAGCAATGCTTATTAAACATATTGCCGACCTGGTTTCAGATAGAAGAATTGATGGAGTATCAAATGTAAACGATGAGTCTGACAGACACGGTATGCGTATTGTGGTGGATGTTAAGCGTGATGGAAATGCAAATGTTGTTTTAAATAAACTATATAAACTTACAGCTCTCGAATCTTCTTTTAGTGTAAATAATATTGCACTTATAAATGGCAGGCCTATATTACTTAATCTAAAACAAATGATTGAGTATTTTGTAGAGCACCGTCACGATGTGGTTACTCGCAGAACTAAATATGAACTTCGCAAAGCAGAAGAGAGATCGCATATCCTTGAAGGACTGATTATTGCTTCTGATAATATTGATGAAGTAATTGCTATAATCAGAGGATCGTCTAATCCGCAGGCTGCAATACAAGGCTTGATAGAAAGATTTGATCTTTCTGATATACAGGCTCGTGCTATTGTGGAAATGCGACTGAGACAGTTGACTGGCCTAGAGCAGGATAAGCTTCATGCTGAATTTGAAGAAATTCAAAAACTTATTGCCCGTTTAAACGAAATACTTAATAATGAAGATGTTCTGATGGGTGTGATAAAGGATGAATTGCTTGAAATTAAAAATAAATATGGTGATGAGCGTCGTTCGGAAATAATTTTTGCAGCAGAGGATATGAATCCGGAGGACTTCTATTCTGATGATGATATGGTTATTACTATATCGCACATGGGATATATTAAACGTACTCCTCTTGAAGAATTCCATACTCAAAACAGAGGGGGGGTGGGCGCTAAAGGAACTGAAACTCGTGAAGAGGATTTTATTGAATATATATATCCTGCAACCATGCACAATTATATTCTGCTATTTACTCAAAAAGGTAAATGTTATTGGTTGCGTGTATATGAACTTCCCGAAGGCTCAAAGAATTCAAAAGGAAGGGCTATCCAGAATTTATTAAATATCGACAAGGATGATTCTGTAACTGCATTTGTACGTGTTGATAATTTATCAGATGAAGAATATATTAATTCTAATTATTTGATATTCTGTACCGAAAAGGGTATTATTAAGAAGACCACTCTTGAGGCTTATTCAAGACCAAGACAAAATGGTGTAAACGCAATAACTATTAGAGAAGATGATTCGGTAATTTCTGTGAGATTAACTGATGGCAAACAGCATATCATCCTTGCTAATAGAAACGGACGTGCTATAAGGTTTGAAGAGAGCGATGTGAGACCAATGGGGCGTACGGCAACCGGTGTGAAGGGTATGACTTTAGATAAAGATAAAGATGACAAGGTTATTGGAATGATTTGCATGAAACCTGAATCTGAAGATACAATTCTTGTGGTTTCGGAACAGGGTTATGGCAAAAGAACCTTATTGAATGATGAAGATGGTGAACCAGTATATCGTATAACCCGAAGAGGGGGTAAAGGTGTTAAGACGTTAAATATTACAGATAAGACAGGCAAGCTAATAGCTATTAAAAGTGTTACAGATAGCAACGATTTAATGATTATTAACAAGTCTGGTATTACTATTAGAATGAATATTTCCGACCTTCGCGTCATGGGACGTGCTACTCAGGGAGTAAGACTTATTAATTTGGAGAGACGTAATGATGTTATTGCTTCGGTTTGTAAGGTTGATTCGGAAGAGGACGTGATTGAAAATGTTGATATAGACAATGATATGAATATAGATATAACGTTGGAAGATGAAGGAAATGAACAGATCGAGAGTATTGATTAAACTTTTTAGATAATATTAGTCTTAAAAGATAGAACCAAAATATATTGATATATTTTACATAAACACATAAATAATCACACAATGAGAAAAATCCTATTACTTACTATGATTGCTGTTTTTTCTGCAGGATCAATTTTTGCACAAAAATCAGCACTTAAAGATGCAAAAAGATCATTGGGAAGAGATGATCTTAATGAGGCCAGAACTTTAATTAAGCAAGCTGGAGAGCATGCTGATACTTCAACAGATCCTGAAACATGGAAAATTATGGGAGATATTGGCAACAAAGCATTTGACAACGAAAGAACAAAAGCAATGTTGGGTCAGAATACAAATGATAAAGCAATGTATGACGGACTAATGGAATCTTATTTGCCTTATCTAAAAGCTGATTCATTGGCTGAATTACCTGACAACAAAGGACGCGTAAGAAACAGAGTACGCAAAGATATTTCGTCAATTCTTAAAGCAAACCATCCTTTTTATATTAATGGAGGCGTTTACTACAACGAACAGAATGAATATTCTAAAGCAGCTGATTTCTTTGAAATTTATTGGGATATTCCAACATTGCCAATGTTTGCAGGAGAATCAAACGCATTTGTATTAGATAGTACATATCAGACTATTAAATATTATGCTATTATTACAACTATTCAGGCTCAAGAGCATGAAAGAGCTTTAAAAATGCTTGAAAGAGCAGCAAATGAGCCTTTTATAGAAAATAGTGCATATCAGGAAAGTGATATCTACGAATTAATGGCAAGTGAGTATATTAATTTAGGTGATTCTGCTAAATATTTAGAAATTCTGTACGAAGGTGCAGATAAATTTCCAAAAAGCAAATATTTTATTCCTAACTTAGTTAACGTATTTATACGTAATGGCCAAACAGAAAGGGCACTTGAATATTTAGATCAGGCTATTTTAAATGATCCATCTAATGCTTGTGATTTTAATAGTGTAAAAGGTGCTTTGCTAGCCGAAAGAGGGGATTATATTGGTGCAGAAGCTGAGTATAATAAAGCATTGGCACAAGATCCTAATTGCGAAAGAGCTTTAGAAAATATTGCAAGAAACTATATCCTTCAAGCACAGGCTATTAAAGAGGAAACTGCTTTGTTGACAAATAGACAACAGATGGTAGAGAACGATAAAAAATCAATTGATTTCTATCAAAAATCACTTCCTTACTTAGAAAAACTGGAAGAACTCTTAAAGGGAAGAAATGCACCCGAGAGTGAAAACAATGGGGTTCTATTATTATTAAGAAATGTATATTACAATTTAAGTGTAATGGGTGTTGATAAATCTGCAGAACTGGAAGCTATAGAAACTATATTAGATTTGAATTAAATTATCGATTCAATTGAAAAATAAACTGAAAAGGGTGATTCTTAAATGAGTCACTCTTTTTTTAGCGTATCTATATAACTTTTGAATTGATATATGTTATACTGGAAAAGAGGCTAACATAAATACATGTTGCAAGGTAATGAAGGAATCCCACAGACCTATTAAACATAATAGTTATTATAGGACTTTTGCTTACTTGAAAATCATGGAGATAAATTCATTGATTTTTATTACTTTTGTAATGGTAAAGAATAAGGAGTAATAAATAAAGATACTAAAAAATATCTTAATATAAATGTTTTTCAGAAATTATTCAATTAATCACTCATGATAAATAATCAACGATACAGCCAACGTGGTGTTTCTGCTACAAAGGAGGATGTGCATAATGCTATTAAAAATATAGACAAAGGTTTATATCCAAATGCTTTTTGTAAAATAATTCCAGACTATTTAGGTAATGATCCTAAATATTGTAATATTATGCATGCTGATGGTGCGGGAACTAAATCTTCGCTTGCATATGTTTATTGGCGTGAGACAGGAGATTTGTCTGTATGGAAAGGAATTGCACAAGATGCGTTGATAATGAATGTTGATGATCTGTTGTGTGTGGGCGCTACTGATAACATCTTAGTGTCTTCGACAATTGGAAGAAACAAGAATTTAATTCCGGGAGAAGTTATCTCTACTATAATAAATGGTACAAATGAATTATGTGAAGAATTGTCGGATTTAGGAGTTAATATTTATCCAACAGGAGGAGAAACTGCTGACGTAGGTGACATTGTTAGAACTATTATTGTTGACAGTACTGTTACTTGCAGAATGAAAAGGTCGGATGTAATTGATAATGGAAATATTAAGGCGAATGATGTTATTGTGGGACTTTCTTCTACCGGTAAGGCTAGTTATGAAAAATTTTATAATGGTGGAATGGGTAGCAATGGTTTAACATCTGCAAGACATGATGTATTTGCGAAATATCTTGCAAATAAATATCCCGAGAGTTACGATAATTCTATTCCTGCTGATTTAATTTATTCAGGCGGGATGAAACTTACTGATGAAATAGAGAATTTAGGCATAGATGCCGGTAAACTGGTGCTTTCTCCAACTCGTACATACGCTCCTATTATATTAAAGATAATAAAAAACTTGAAAGGGCACATTAATGGTATGGTTCACTGCTCTGGTGGTGCGCAAACAAAGATATTGCATTTTCTAGAAGATGGACTTAAAGTTGTGAAGAACAACCTCTTCCCTACTCCACCTTTGTTTGAACTTATTCAGAGTCAATCTAATACAGATTGGGATGAGATGTATAAAGTCTTTAATATGGGTCATAGGATGGAACTCTATTTACCAGAGAAGTATGCAAATGAAGTGATAGACATTTCTCGCTCTTTTAATGTGGATGCTCAAATTGTGGGATATGTAGAAAAATCGGAAGAACGTGGCTTAGTCATTGAAAGCGATTACGGTAGGCATATCTATAAATAACTTTTAAAATTATAATGGCTCATATATACATATACAAACTTAATAACAAATTACAAATCAATTCTTTATGTCAGATAATACACTATTAGATAAACTACAACATCTTGTAACCCGATTTCAGGAAGTGGGAACATTAATAACAGACCCTGAAGTAATTTCGGACATGGATAGGTATGTAAAACTGAATAAAGAGTATAGCGAACTAGAAAAGATTGTTGATGTGCGCAACGAGTATAAGTCGGTTTTAGACTCTATTGAGGAAGCTAAAAATATACTTGAAAATGAATCTGACTCTGATTTAAGACAACTTGCTAATGAGGAGCTGACGCTAAATAGCCCCAAGCTTCCTGAATTGGAGGAAAAAATAAAACTATTGCTCATACCTGCAGACCCTGAAGATGCAAAAAATGTTATAATGGAAATAAGGGCTGGAACTGGTGGTGATGAAGCTTCTATATTTGCTGGAGACCTTTATAAAATGTATTTAAGGTATTGTGAGAGTAAAGGTTGGAAAACCGAAACCAGTAGTTTAACCGAGGGCACATCGGGGGGATATAAAGAAATTATTTTTACAGTTACTGGTGTAGATGTGTATGGTACTCTGAAGTATGAGTCGGGTGTACACAGGGTGCAGAGAGTGCCTCAAACGGAAACACAAGGGCGGGTACATACTTCCGCTGCAACAGTAGCAGTGCTTCCAGAAGCAGAGGAGTTTGATTTTGAACTTAATCCGGCTGATATTGATTTTCACACTTCTCGTTCGGGAGGAGCTGGTGGTCAGCACGTGAATAAAGTTGAAACAAAGGTACAGCTAACACATAAACCTACGGGTATAGTTGTAATTTGCCAGCAGGGTCGCTCGCAGTTGCAGAACAGAGAGCTTGCAATGCAAATGCTTCGTACTAAGTTATATGATTTAGAACTGTCTAAGATACAAGGAGATATTGCACTACGCAGAAAAACAATGGTTTCAACCGGCGATAGATCAGCTAAAATACGTACATACAATTATCCACAAGGAAGAATAACAGATCATCGTATCAACTATACTATTTATAACCTTTCAGGATTTATGGATGGAGATATTCAATCTGTAATAGACAACTTAATGGTAACTGAAAACGCCGAAAGGATGAAGGAAGCAGAACTTTAAATAAAGTGTCAGAAAATAATTGATTTTATAAGTAAAATGAACAAAGAACAGATTTTTGAACAGATCAAGAAAAAGGAATCATTTCTCTGCGTAGGTCTTGATACCGATTTGAATAAAATACCTGAGCATCTGCATGATTATGATGATCCTATTTATGAATTTAATAAGTCTATAATAGACGCAACTGCGCCCTACTGCGTGGCTTTTAAACCAAATTTAGCGTTCTATGAAAGTGAAGGTGTGGAAGGTTGGAAGGCGTTTGAAAAAACTGTAGCTTATATTAAACAAAGATATCCCGATCAATTTATAATTGCAGACGCAAAACGTGGTGATATTGGAAATACTAGCGAGATGTATGCTCGTTCTTTCTTTGATGATTTTAAGGTGAACGCTGTAACCGTTGCTCCGTATATGGGAGAAGATAGTGTAAAGCCATTTCTAATTTATCCTAATAAATGGGTTATATTACTGGCATTAACAAGTAACAAGGGATCTGCTGATTTTCAACTGATTAAAGATGATGATGGTGAAAGGTTGTTTGAGAAGGTATTACGCATATCGCAGTCATGGGCGACTGATAATGAGATGATGTACGTGGTGGGTGCAACACAGGGTGAGCTTTTTAAAGATGTGAGAAAAATAGTACCAAATCATTTTTTACTTGTACCTGGCGTAGGAGCTCAGGGAGGCTCGCTTGAAGAAGTGTGCCAGTATGGTATGAATAGTAGTTGTGGATTATTAGTGAATTCTTCGCGAGGTATAATTTATGCGGATAATGGTGAAAATTATGCGCATTTTGCTGGGGAGGAAGCCAAAAAGTTGCAATTGGAAATGAAGAACATGCTCAAAAAATACCTTATTTAAGAAAATGAAAAAACATTTCTAAAACATTATTATTCAAATAATAGTTATAGGTGTATATATTTAGTTATCACATTAAAAACAAACACAATGAATGTAAATATACCGCGTAATCAATTGAATGAAATTGTTGTTAGAATAGTTGCTCTTCTGGTTGTAATAGCTACTTTAGTTACATTAGCATTTAATTGGATTTTTCTTGCAGTTATCCTAGCTATCGATTTTGCACTTCGCTCTTTTACAAGAGTGACATCTCCTTTGGCATATATTGCAAAAAACACTGCTAGACACCTAAAATTAAAACCAAAACCCATATTTGCCCCACCAAAAAAGTTTGCAGCAGCATTAGGTTTTGTTTTCTCTATTTTGATTGCTCTATTTTTGTATCTAAATCTACTTATACCTGCTTATTTAACCGGATTGATATTAGTATTATGCGCAACACTTGAATCTGCATTTAATATTTGTTTGGGGTGCTACGTATATAACTGGATTGTTGTACCTTTAAACAGAATGAGAAAGGTATAACACAGTGTATCTAAATAAGAAGAGAAAACTAAAATGAAACGCAAAATTATTAATGATCCTGTTTTTGGATTTATCAATATACATAATGATTTCCTCTATAACCTAATACAACATCCTTATCTTCAGAGATTAAATAGAATAAGACAGCTTGGACTTGCAGCATTTGTATATCCAGGAGCACAACACACTAGATTTCACCATTCGATTGGTGCAATGTTTTTGATGAATGAGGCTTTGAAAACATTGAAAGAAAAAGGACAAGAAATAAGTCCCGATGAACTGGATGGTGCGATGGCAGCAATATTGATGCATGACATAGGACATGGTCCGTTTTCACATGTATTGGAAGATACTCTTGTAACTAACATTTATCATGAAGAGATTTCTCTATTAATGATGCATCAAATGAATAAAGAGTTTGATGGCGCATTACAAACAGCAATAGATATCTTCACAGATAATCATCCCAAAAAGTTTCTACACCAACTGGTTAGTAGCCAATTAGATGTAGATAGACTTGATTATTTGCGACGAGATAGTTTCTTTACAGGAGTGGTTGAAGGAAATATTGGCTCTGCACGGATTATTAAAATGTTAGATGTAAAAGATGACAAGTTAGTGATTGAATCTAAAGGTATTAATTCTATAGAGAACTTTTTAATGTCGAGAAGACTTATGTATTGGCAAGTTTATCTACATAAAACTGCTATGGCAGCTGAAAAGATGTTGGTTAATACTCTAAGTCGTGCAAAAGAGCTATCTAATAATGGAGATAAACTATTTGCATCTCCTGCCCTATCCTATTTCCTTAACACCGATACAACTTTAGAAGACTTTAGTAATAACGGTATAGCCATTCAACATTTTGCAAACCTTGATGACAATGATATTTGGTCTTCACTTAAAGTTTGGGCATCACACAAAGATACAGTCTTATCTGTTCTAAGTGAGGGAATGGTGAACCGAAAGCTATTTAAAATGGAAATTACTGATAAAAAGAAACCTCAAGATAAGATAGAGCAGATACTTGAAAACTTTAAAAAGAAGTTTGACTTAAATGAAAAGGAGGCATCATATTTTATTTCTTCTGATGTTTTTACCACAGATATGTATAGTGAAAAAGATGATAGTATTGATATTCTGTATAAAAATGGTCGCATAAAAAATATATCAGAAGCTTCTGATATGCTTAATATTGAACTTCTTTCAAAAAAAGTTGTTAAACATTATTTTGCTTACCTGCGTACTTAATTATCATCTTTTGCAGTTGGAACAAAAAACCACACAACTACTGCCCCAATTAAACCAAGAGATAGAATTAATATTCTAAGAGGTATTATTTTTATAATTACAAAGGAAGAGATGCAAACCATTGTCCACATAAAAATAATTATCCCTATCTTCCCTTTCCTGGTAACCCCATTTCGTTTATGATAGTTTTTAATTCTAGGTCCTAATATTTTATTATTTAACAACCAATTATAGAGTTTCCTTGAACTCTTTGCGTATAAATATGCTGATAAAAGTGCAAAAGGAGTAGTGGGTAATCCAGGCAGTACGATTCCTAGAATGGCAAGTGTAAGAGATAAAGTACCCCCTACTATATATAAAATACGCGTTAAACGACTCTTCTTTAGCCCTATTTCATTTTCATCTATAGCAACTGTGATTTCTTTTTTTTCGTTCATTAAAAATAGTATATTGAAAATAAGTAATACAAAGTTAATTAAATAATCACACCATTCAATTTTGGGCATTCATCAAATTCTGTTATCTTTGCAGAGTTGTTAAGGTTATAAAAAACTGCGATTTAGCATATGAATTCTATACAAACAGATAAAAAAAAGATTCGCCTTCTATTCGTTTGCCTTGGTAATATTTGTCGCTCACCGGCTGCCGAGGGTATAATGAAAAGAATTGTGGATAAAAATGAATTACAGGATATCATTGAAGTTGATTCCGCTGGCACTTCTGGTTGGCATGAAGGTGATTTACCTGATGAGCGTATGAGAGTGCATGGTGATGCAAGAGGGTATGACTTTTCAAGTAAAGCAAGAAAATTCAGGAAAACTGATTTTGATCAATTCGACTATATTATAGTTATGGATGATGACAACTATAATAATGTGAAATCATTAGCGAGCAGTAGCGAGCAAGTCAAGAAAATTAGAATGATGACTGAGTTCCTTGTTCAAAATGCACATCACAAATATATACCTGATCCCTACTATGGAGATAGTTCTGGATTTGAATTAGTTCTTGATTTACTGGAAGATGCAAACGAAGGTTTACTTCAAGCTATTAAGAAAAAATATTCGCTTTAGTATCTAGATAGGTGCAATAGCATTTTAATGCTAAATATAATTTATTATTAGCAGCTTAGTAATAAAAGTAAAAAAAGACGGTTGAATAATACAACCGTCTTTTTTTGATGTCTTAATGTGTAACCTTTGGATCAAGTGTTCCAGCTAATTCTATCATTTCTTCAACTTGACTTAGCGAAGGTAAACGTCTTACTAGCTTTTTTTCTTCGTTTACTTCGCCGATCTTTGAATAAAGATTTTCGGCATTTCTATTTCGAAGTTCTTTAACTGTGTCTACTCCAGCAGCTTCTAGTAGTTCGGCAAACTGAGGCCCTACTCCAGCAATTCTAAATAAATCTGCATGATTTACCCATTTCAGAATTTCTTTTTCGCTGATGCCAGTTTCTTTGGCTAATGAAGAACGCCCACTTTTAGTTGCACCTAGTTCTAACAATTTATCTACAGCAGATATTCCAACTGCTCTTAGTTTTTCACCGTAAACAGGTCCAATTCCCTCAACATCCTCAATTTTGTATCCCATAAGTAAATATTTTTTTAATATTAAATAAATGAATTAAGCTGATATTTATAACTTTTCCAATAATAATCAATATATCTATCTTTATGTGAATTTGTAAAAAAATAAACCTTTTATTGTGGAAAAAACACCTATCTGGTTAAACTACGTATAGAGAACTGATCGACTCGTTGTTACACACTCTCATAATTGCATCAGCAAACATATCGGCAACTGAAAGAACTTTTACTTTCTCCGACTTCTTAGAATAAGGTATACTATCTGTGAAGATTATTTCACTTAAATCAGAATGATCAACTCTTTCAGAAGCAGGATCGGACATCACAGCATGACTGGCAATTGCTCTAACAGAGTTTGCTCCTTCTGCCTTGAGGAGGTTAGCAGCCTTTGTTATTGTCCCTGCAGTGTCTACTATATCATCAATTAAAAGAACATCCATTCCTTTGACATCACCGATGATTTGCATATCGGAGATTTCATTTGCTTTCTTCCTGATTTTATAACATATAACCATTGGACTTCCTATAAACTTAGAATATGCACTCGCACGTTTTGTACCACCTACATCTGGAGTGGCAATTACCATATTTCCGGTGTCGAGTTGTTTGATATACTCCAAAAATACTGCAGATGCATATAAGTGATCGACTGGTACATCAAAGAATCCCTGAATCTGGTCGGCATGTAAATCCATTGTAATTAGCCTGTTTATTCCAGCTGCAGAAAGCATATCTGCGATCAATTTAGCACCTATACTTACACGTGGTTTATCTTTTCTATCTTGGCGAGCCCATCCAAAATATGGAATAACAGCAACTATTGATTTTGCAGAAGCACGTTTCGCAGCATCAATCATCAGTAATAGTTCCATTAAATTATCTGAATTCGGGAAAGTAGATTGAATAAGAAACACCTGCTTTCCGCGAATTGACTCTTCGTATGAAACGGAAAATTCTCCGTCAGCAAAATGTTCAATTATCATATTGCCTAATTGACAATCCAGGCTATTGCATACTTTTTCAGCAAAATAGCGTGATTTGTTACCTGAAAATATTTTAAAGGGTCTTTCCTGCATTATATTATTTTTTTTTGATAACCAGCAATTTTTACTTCTGCTTTATAATTTACTTAGTAAGTTTTTGTTTGACACCGCAAAAGTACAAAAAGTTAATTTCAATATATAATAATTCTAGTTATTAAAACTATATAATATCTTAAGTATTGTAAGCCAATCTAATCTTTTTCAGGTAAAGTTTATTCTAAATATATTTCCAGAATGTGCACCAACCTTTAAACTTATTAATTGGTTATCAGCGAAAGCAATTTCATTACCACTCTCTAATAAAGGTGTTAATTTACCATTACTCCTAACTTCTTTATTTAGAAATGTATATGCGTGTTGCGGGATATGTATTGAACACTCCTTATCCAGCCTATCAAAGTTTACAATAATCAACAATACATCATCTGCCGAACCGCGAAGAAAAGCAAACAAACGGGTTGAATCAAAATCATGATTATCATAGTTAGCCTGCATTAGATCATAAAACAATCCTTGGGATATTGACTTTTCTTGATTACATAAAGTAATAAGTTTAGAGTAAAACAAGCTTAGTTGATTCTCTTCACTTGTAAGCAACTCATCGTTCCATTTACCATCGTTGTTCCATCTTCTCAAAGTATCTACCGACCAGTAATCAAAAATTGTAGTTCTTCCATTCTTTCCACTAAAGCCTTCTTCATCCATCCCTTTTTCTCCAAACTCCTGCCCTGAATATATCATGACCGGATTTTTATTTACACAGCAAGTAGTAATCATAGCAGCTTTACCTTTTAAGCCATCTCTTAAGAAATAGTCTGATGCTATTCTTTGCTCATCATGATTCTCCATAAAATTAAGCATCTTATCCTGAATATCTCCAACATTATTTAAAGTAAAGGAGATATCAGACGATGGTCTGTAACCACAAGATACATCACGTAAAACATCATATAGTCCTACTTTGTCGTATAAATAGTCGAAACAATTTTTGTCGAGAAAATTACGATACTGTGAAGGGTTATAAATCTCTGCAATGAAAATTATTTCGGGATATTTAGCTTTTATTTGCGGAATACACCATTTCCAAAACTCTATTGGCACCATTTCGGCCATATCACATCTAAAACCATCTACTTGTTTATCGGCCCAATAAAGTAAGATATCCTTCATCTTCTTCCAAGTGTCGGGAATTGGGTTAAAATGTGATGTAAATGAATTTTGATGATCGATACCATAGTTTAATTTTACAGTTTCATACCAATCATATTGAGTAGGTTTGTTTGTAAAACAATCGTTTCCTGTAACTTTAGCTGGAAATTCGGTATAATTAAAGTGTTCTTTTTTATCCGGAGAAAGTTGAATGTCAAGTTCTTGATCGGGAAGATAATAAAAATTATTCTGAGGTGAGAAGGGCTTCAGTATATCATCGTCTTCTCCAAAATCTTTGACACCAGCAGGTCTGTTTACTGACTTGTAATTTCTGGCAACATGATTTGCTACATTATCAATTATTGCTTTCAAACCAGCTTTATGTGTTCTAACAATCAATTCTTCAAACTCACTCATTCTATTTATGATATCATTCGCAAGATCTGGATCTACGTCATAATAATCCCTAATGGCATAAGGTGAACCTGCTTTCCCTTTTATAATCTCAGGATACTCTTGTGGTATCCCATAAGAGGTATAATCAGTAGCCGATGCATGTGCTATTATACCTATATACCAAATATGTGTATAACCACTATCTTTTAGTTTTTCTAATAAGTCGAATGTAATATCATTAAACTTACCAGAGCCATTATCTTCTATAGAACCATTTTTTATGTTTGCTTCAGATTTGTTGCCAAACAATCTGGGTAAGAGCTGGTAAATAAATATTTTTTCTTTCATAGAGTATTGGTTTCAGATGAATAATTCATTCTATTTCTTAAAAGTTCCAACTTCTGTTGAAATCGTTCGATGCGTTTATAGTGTTTATGACACTTATCTACAATCTTCCAAGAGTCTTTTTGACTCATTTTTATAACAGTTTGATGATAAC
>JAAZCL010000014.1 GCA_012513315.1 Bacteroidales bacterium
ATTAAAGCTGCAGCAGGAGCAAATTACAGCAATGGAAATCTTAATCTTTGGGGCAACTTATCACATATACATTCAGATGGTTATCGTGAAAACAGCAGACATAAAAAGACTTCTCTTCTTTCTTCGGGCAAGTGGCAACAGGAGCATTTTTCATTAGAGTATACTCTAATGCTTATTGATTTAAATGCACAAATTCCTAGTTCGATTAGTAAGTCTTTATATGAAACTAACCCTCAGGCAGCAGCTACTAATTGGAATGAGGTTGAGGGATATAAAAAGTTTCAAAGAGCAATTGCAGGTGTGACTTTAACAAATAGATTAACTTCAAACTGGAACAATAAGTTTACAGTATTTGGCAGATGGGCAGACAGTTATGAACGAAGACCATTTAATAATTTAGATGACGGCACCTATGGAGGAGGATTTAGAAATAGATTATCATATCACAACTCGCACTGGGATGCATTGGTTGGTTTTGAATGGGTAAATGATGCGTATCATTGGCAAATGGATCTTGATGATGTATTGATTAACAAGAACAGGGAAACAAGAAATAACTATAATCTTTTTGGGATGGTATACCTGCGACCGACATCTAAATGGAATATTTCGATTGGGGGTGCTGTTAATAGAGTTAATTACAATCTTATAGATTTATACTCAGAGAATGGTGACCAAAGCGGAAAGCGTAATTTTCCTGCTATCTTCTCACCTAGATTTGGAGTGAGCTATGCTCCTTCGAAATCATTTGCATTTTATGGTTCTGTGGGCCACGGTTTTTCTATGCCCTCTCCTGAAGAGACTCTACTACCTGAAGGTGATATAAATAATGATTTAGAACCGGAGCAGGGGATGCAGTATGAACTCGGAACAAGAATAAACCTCTTTAACAATACTACACAGTTTGAAGTTTCGGCTTATAGGATAGACTTGACTAATCTTTTGATGACCAAGCGCTTAACAGAGGATATATTTACTGGCATAAATGCTGGTAAGACTAAACATTGGGGTATAGAATTTATGGTTAAGCAGAATATATTCAAATTACCTTCTTTCCCAGGTTGTATGGATGTGAATGTAAACTATACTTGGTCGAGTAATATATTTGTTGATTTTATTAATAATGAGCAGGTTTTTGATGGCAACAAATTGCCTGGAATACCAAGTAATGTAGCAAACTCCTTTATTAAATGGAAACCATTGAAACGATTAAGTCTAGATTCTCAATTTCAATTTGTAGGAGAGCAGTTTATAGATGATGCAAATGAAAAAATAAATGATAGCTATTTTATATCTAACCTGAGAGTGGCTTACCGTTTTCCTTATTCTAAATTTGGTTATTTTGAACTGTATGCAGGGATAATAAATTTAGGTAATACTCATTATTCGCCTATGATTACAGTTAATGCAGTAGCATTTGGGAATGCAGAACCAAGATATTACTACCCTGGCTTACCTAGACATTATTATGGGGGTGTGAGATTCAATTTAAATTCTCAGTAGTATTTAAATTCTACCTTTATAAAAATTTTCTTTTATGGCATCGAGGCTTAATTCGTAGCACTGCTTTTGCCATAGTGTCCATTTGTACCTCAAATTGCTTTTCTCCCTCATGTTTTTCCTTTACACAGCTTTTTATTACGGTTATTGAATCTATGATATTTATGAGTCAGTGATCCAAAGTATAAGTTTTAACTACGATTTAAGAATAAATTGCTAACTTTGAGGTCTATTTAATTTCATTTTCACATAAATATGGAACTAAAACTCAAGAACGAAGTTTTAACAACTTTATCGGATTTACTTCATCAAAACCGAGCTGGTATTATTGAAGCCAATGGCACTGATTTTGATGCTTATCCAGATATGGACGAGTCAATGAAGGATCGTCTTAAAATAGATGATACTAAGATTGATGGAATGATTAATTCTCTTATTGAGGTGGCTCATCAAGCCAACCCGGAAGATAATGTGCTTTATAATCATACTAGAGAAGATGGTTTACGTGTTATTAATAAAACGGTTCCTTTTGGCACCATACTTATTATATATGAATCGCGACCAGATGTTACTATTGAGGCGGCTGCAACTGCGTTTAAAGCAGGAAATAGAATATTGTTAAAAGGGGGGAAGGAGTCATTAAATACGAATTTACTGCTTACTAATTTATGGCATGAAGCCCTAAATATGTGTGATGTAGATAAATCATATGTTGAATATCTTGTTCTTTCTCATACACAGACACAGCAACTGATTAAGGAAAACAATAGAGGTATCGACCTTATTATTCCAAGAGGTGGAGAAGGACTTATTAATTTTGTTCTTCAAAATTCATCGGTTCCGGTTATTGTGAGCGGCAGAGGAAACAACTTCCTGTATATTGATGAGGATGCTGATTTTGATATGGCCATTAAGCTAGTTCTTAATGGTAAAAAACGTATAAGTGTGTGCAATGCTATCGACAAAGTACTAATTAACAAAAGATTGACCAATATTAAAGACAAAATCGATAACCTAGTTGTTAGTTTAAAAGAAAAAGAAATTGATGTTTGGGGAAGCAGTGAAATAGTGGAGATTTGCAACGAAGTAAAAGTTGAGAATGATGCAAATACCCTTTGCGAAGAATATCTTGCTCCTAAGCTATATCTTACATTTGTCGAAGAAATAGACGATGCTATTAATATGATTAATAAATATTCGGGAGGACATACAGCAGTAATTGTAACTAATAATATAACCCAGGCAAACAAATTTATGGAACTTGTTGATTGTGCTTCGGTATACCATAATGCATCATCACGATTCACAGACGGAGGCCAGTATGGTGTAGGTGCAGAGATTGCAATAAGTACTCAAAAATTACACTTCCGCGGTCCTTTAGGTGCTCAGGAACTCGTTACTAACAAATGGTTCGTTTACGGACAGGGACAAGTCCGAGATTGACATCTTAAGTATTTATATCACTATTTAACTTGGCGGAGAATAACACTAATTGTTGAATAATAACATAAAAAAAACAACTTGGATAAAAAGCTTCATGAAGAAAAAACTAATAATAAAAATAGGAACCTCCACTTTAACTGCGAGTACAAACAGAATTTCTTTTGCAGTAATTGAGGGCTTGGCAAGACAAATAGTGGAGTTGAAAAAAGAGTATGATATAGTAATAGTATCATCTGGAGCAATTGCGACTGCACGTCAGTTTGTAGAAATTAACGGATCTATTAAGACAGTAGATTCTAAACAGGCGTTGGCGGCAATAGGACAAACTAAACTCATGGAAATATATGATGTAATATTTGGTACGTTTGGACTAAATATTGCCCAGATTCTGCTTACTTATCGTGACTTCGAAAACTCCACAGCTATTGAGAATACACGTAATACAATCAACAGACTTTGGGAATTAAACTATATTCCTGTAGTGAACGAAAATGATACGGTTTCGTTTGAAGAAATAGTATTAGGAGATAATGATAAGTTATCGGCATTGGTGGCCACTATTTTAGAAGTTGATTTACTTGTGTTAGTTTCTGATATTGATGGCGTTTTTAATAAAAACCCTCATCTGCATGAAGATGCAATACTTATTAATGAAGTTGATGATCTTAATTCCATTCAAAGTTATATTGAAGAAAGACAATCCTCATTAGGTACGGGTGGCATGTCTTCTAAAATTCATGCTGCTGAAATATGTATGAAAAATAATGTAGAGATGTGGATAGTAAATGGTCAGCGTCAAAATTATATAATTAATGCTTTGGATGGGGTAATTACGTTTACAAAGTTTAAAAAAAACAAGAATAGATAAAGGTTGAGTTTAATATGAAACATGGGTTTATAGGTTTTGGAAATTTAGCTAAAGCAGTCTATCTGGGACTTAAAGATGAAGTTGATATCGAATTTTATTATTATGCAAGATCTAAAAAAGATGTTGATATTAAATTCTGCTCTACACTTGAAGAACTAGTTTTGAACGTTGACTTTATATGGTTAACGGTCAAACCTCAAGACCTATCAGTAGTACTTGAAGATCTTAAGAAATTAAACATTAGTGGAAAAACTATTTTGTCTCCTGTTGCGGGCAGAAGTGTTGATTTTATTGAGAAGCACTTAGGAGAAAATCAGTTGATAATACGTATTATGCCCAATCTTGCAATGGCTTATAAATCATCAGTCACGGCTTTCTTTTCTAATCACCCCGAAGAGGAAAGTGGAGAAATAGTCTATGACTTATTAGGAAAGTTAGGTAAGGTTGTAAAGCTAGATGAAAGTGCTTTCGATTTATTCACATCTGTATTTGGTAGTGGCCCTGCCTTTATACTCGCTTTTATTCAAATATTTAAGAACAAATTGAAGGACTTCAACTTACCAGGCACTCTTCCCGATGAGCTATTACTTGAGCTTACAAGGGGAACTACGCTTTATTTTATGGAGAACCAAAAAAATTACAGCATAGAAGAGCTTATTAATAATATTACCAGTAAAGGGGGAACTACTCAAGCTGGATTAGAATATTTTCGCAACCATGAGATTGGTAAACATTTTGAAGAAGTTCTGAATGCTGCAAGAAACAGATCTGTGGAGCTAAGCAAGAACGGTAGTTAGCTAATAATTTTATAATTATTTATTCTCTTCTTTAGCCTTGAAAGCTATTGCATAATATCTTATTTGTTTAATAACCGACAATAATCCGTTTGAGCGGGTTGGTGAAAGATGATCTGTTAAGCCAATCTCCGTCATAAACCTAAGATCTGTATCAATAATCTCATATGGTGTGCGACCGTTAAATATTCTTAATACTAAAGCTAATAGACCTTTGACTATAATTGCATCGCTCTCGGCCTGAAAGTATAATTTCCCGTCGCGGTAGTCGGTCTGTAACCAAACACGACTCTGACACCCTTCAATAACATTTTCGGGTTTTTTATATTTATCATCTAATTGTGCTAATGAATTTCCATATTCAATTATGAGTGAATATTTATCCATCCAATCATCAAAAACACTGAACTCATCAATTATCTCTTGCTGTATATCGTTTATTGTCTGCATTATCAATCGTTTTCACTTATTTCGTATAACTCTTACTCTCCGTATTAATTTTCAATTTACTTGCTCATTGTAGATTACTTCCAAAACGGTTTGTCCTACAGCTTTCAGAGTATTTTTATCTATATTACGCATATCGTCTTTCTGTGTATGCCAATATGGTGCGAAACCAGTATTAGTTTCTGATTTCAAATTAATTATATTAGCACTTGGAGCTCTATGATTCTGATTTACTGGAACATGGTCATCAGTTATATATCCTCCTCTTTGTGGAACAAAGTAATTTCCATATCCCATTTTCAATGCAGTACTCCATATTTTGTCTACCACATTTGAAGCATACTGTAAAGAATAACCCTCTTTCATAAAAGTGGCATTAGCACCACCTACCATATCTAAAAGAATACCGTAATCTGCTTTATAATTTTCTATATGAGGATGCTCTGACCAATATTGTGAGCCAACACACCACCAGTCGCCTTCAACCCATTCGGTAGAATATGATGGTTGCCCCCAATCTTCTAAATCAAAAAAGATTATATCGATACCCAAATCTATGGGGTGTAAATTTATCTGTCTTGCAACTTCTAATAATGCTCCTACACCGCTGGCACCGTCATCTGCACCAACTACAGGCAGAATGCGGGTTGCAGGATCGGATTCTTCATCAGAAAAAGGTCTGGAATCCCAATGAGCAAAGAGCAGAATCCTCTTTTTGGCATCAGGATTATATATTCCTATAATATTTCTTATTTCAATATTCTGACCATCGTAATGAGTTACATTAGCCCTCTGCTGAATAACCGAAGCTCCATGTTCATCAAGTTTGGAAACCAAGTAATTTCCACACTCTTCATGAGCCATTGTTCTTGGAACACGTGGACCAAAACCAACTTGTCTCTCTACATATTTATATGCGCTATCTGCATTGAAGCTTGGAGATTTCATTACATAAGGATCTGCCGAAACAATTTCCTTTTTAGATTGACAAGAGTTGCATGACATTGTAAAGAAAATCCCTGTAATAATAATTGTTATAAGTGAAAACAACCTCAACTGATTCATTATAATCTTATCTAATTATTTTTTTGGAATGAATAATCCGAAATACCAATATTCTTATATGTTTCTTTGAGAGCATCTTCATCATCTGATATAACCAAGAGTTTATCACCTACGTGAAGTTCGGTTAAGCCAGTAGGTACGAAATAACTTTCTCCTCTCTTAACCATAACTACTAAAGTCTTATCCGGAAGAGGCATTTCTATAAGATTTTTACCATAGCTCAGAGTGTCTTCTGATATATGAATCTCGGTCATTACTGATTTAATTTCTTCAGCAAACTCAAAATCAAAATCTTCAAATTCCTTATAACTAAGTGGCTTTTCAGCAAGTCCTAACCATCGGGCAATCATAGGCAATGAAGTACCTTGAACCAGAAGAGAAACTATTGTTATAACAAAAACCATATTAAACACCCATCCTGCATGAGGAATATCTCCTGCAGCTAGAGGTAAAATCGCAAAAATAATTGGAACTGCACCTCTTAAGCCTACCCATGATACATAAAGCTTATCTTTTATTTTAATCTTTCTAAAAGGAATAAGAGTAAAAAATACCACTAGAGGACGTCCAAAGAAAATTAAAAATACAGAAACTATTAAAGCCGGGATAAGAACAGGTATTAGCTCATTCGGATTAATTAATAAACCTAGAGTTAGAAATAGAAGGATTTGACTCATCCAAGCAAATCCATCCATAAAATTCATTGATGAACGTTTGTGTGAAAATTTAGAGTTTCCAATAACTAACCCAGCTATATAAACAGCTAAGTAACCATTACCCTGTAGATAGTATGTTGCAGCATAAATAAAAATCCCCATTGTTAGTAAAAGAATAGGATAAAGTGATGTGTTTCCCATTCTTATACGATTAATAATCTTAACAGTCAATTTGCCAAGCAGGTAACCTGCCACAGCTCCAACCAAAAGCTGCACAACAACCATAAGTGCCACAATGCCATAATCAGGGTTATCACCAGATCGGATAATCTGCATAAACATGATAGTTAGCATATAAGCCATCGGGTCGTTACTACCACTCTCAAGCTCTAATAAGGGACGAAGACTATTTTTTAATATCAGACCCTTAGAGCGTAAAATACCAAATACAGATGCAGAGTCTGTTGATGAAAAAGTAGATGCAAGCAACATTGCGGTAACAAGTCCTATTCCCATTGATGGAAACATCATACCTGATAACCAATAGATAAAAAAACCAGTTACTAATGCTGTCAAAAGAACTCCTATTGTTGCAAGTATAACCCCAGGCCATACAATTGGCTTAATTTCTGTATACTTGGTATCTAAGCCACCAGAGAATAGTATCATTATCAAACAGACCGAACCTATAACTTGCGCTACTTGTACATTTTCGAAAACAAGTCCAAAACCATCTGAACCAAACACCATCCCCACCACTAGGAACAATAAAAGAACTGGTACTCCATATCGTGTACCTGCTTTCCCTACCAACATACTTATAAAGAATAAAATTGATCCTACAAGCAGTAATAGCTCCATACTAGTTTGCATCGTTTTCTATTTATTTACGTGTTGTTTAAATAAAATCTTATCTTTTTGGATTCGTAATACAGCAACTTTTCCCATTATAAGAGGGAAATTTAATTTAACATGTCCTACAGGGAAATCAAACCCTATGGGAATATTATATTCTTTGGTTGCATCTAATATAGATTCCTTTAATGAGAAATACATCTTCTCATCCTCTTCGTAATCAGTAAATTTGCCTATTATTAATGCATTTATCCTTTTGAATACACCCGCAAGTTTAAGTTGATATATCATTCGATCTACCTTATAAGGGGCTTCACCAATTTCCTCTATAAAGAGTATTCCATTTTTAGGCATTCTTAGAAATGGGGTACCAATAATTCCGCAGAAGACAGATAAATTGCCTCCAAATAGTCTTCCAATTGCACGTCCTTGACGATTAAAAGCAAAGTTTTTTGCTACTGGTATTTCATAATCAACTGATTGTCCGGACAGTATACTCTTTGTATATCTTACCGACAAATCATTAACACCTTCATCCGAAAAATGTTTAGCCATTGGAGCATGTAATGATGCAATTCCATTAACCTGAAGTACAGAATGGATAGCAGTAATATCACTATATCCAACCACCCATTTAGGATTCTTTCTTATCCCATTGAAGTTTAACTTTTCAAGTAAATGAACTGCACCATATCCACCTCTGGAACAAATAATAAGTTTAATTGAAGGATTGTCAAAAGCTTCCTGAAGATCATGCAATCGCTCTTCGACAGTTCCACTAAAACGTCCACTTTTACCAAGTGCATATTTACTAATCTTGGGCACTAAACCCCACTTACTAAGGATCGCAGCGGTGTCATGTACCAAATAATCTTCAATATTTCCCGAAGGAGATAGTATGATGGCGTTATCATTGAATTGTAATGGGTCAGGAAGCCTCATTATTAAATAAAAATTTATATTTCGCTAAGCATCAATTTTAGCATATCGTGCATTTTCTTCAATAAACTCGCGTCTTGGAGCAACTTCCTCCCCCATAAGCATAGTAAAGATAATGTCTGCATCAGCTGCATTTTCAATAGTTACCTGCTTAAGAGTACGATTTACAGGGTCCATAGTAGTGGTCCAAAGTTGTTCGGCATTCATCTCACCAAGACCTTTATAACGCTGTGTAGATATTGCATTTTCGTTACCATCAGCATATTTTTCTATGAATTCTCTTCGCTGACGTTCATCATAGCAGTACTCTTCTATTTTCCCTTTTTTACATAAATATAATGGAGGAGTAGCTATGTAAATATATCCTTTCTCTATAAGAGGACGCATATACCTGAAAAAGAAAGTCAAGATTAATGTATCAATATGACTACCGTCTACATCCGCGTCGGTCATTAATATAACCTTATGATATCTCAGCTTATTAATATTTAGCTCTTTTGAATCTTCTTCAGTTCCTATAGAAACTCCTAATGCGGTATAAATATTTTTAATCTCGTCGCTTTCTAAAACTTTATGAGGCATGGCCTTCTCCACGTTCAAGATCTTACCTCGTAATGGCAGGATTGCCTGAAACATTCTATCACGACCCTGTTTTGCGGTACCACCTGCAGAATCTCCCTCCACAAGAAATATTTCACTCAATAATGGATCTTTACTTGAACAATCTGCTAGTTTACCGGGCAACCCAGCTCCCGAGAGAGGCGACTTGCGTTGTACCATTTCACGAGCTCTTCCAGCTGCCTGACGAGCTGTAGCTGCAAGTATTACTTTATCAACAATAATTCTCGCCTCTTTTGGATGCTCCTCGAGATAATTTCGTAGTGCCTCGCCAGTTGCTTGATCAACCGCGCCCATTACTTCGCTATTACCAAGTTTTGTTTTCGTCTGACCTTCAAACTGAGGCTCTGCTACTTTTACAGAAAGAACGGCAGTAATACCTTCTCTAAAGTCGTCGCCACTAATTTCAACCTTAACTTTATCAAGTAACTTAGAATCCTCAGCGTACTTTTTAAGTGTTCTAGAAAGACCTCTCCTGAAACCTGTTAGGTGTGTACCCCCTTCAATAGTATTAATATTATTGACATACGAGAAAATATTCTCATTATAAGTGTCATTATACGACATTGCAATTTCAATAGGAATGTCATTCTTCTCTGTAACTATATGAATAGGATCATTTATAATTGATTCTTTGTTTTTATCAATATAGCGAACAAATTCCTCTAGCCCTGTTTCAGAATAATAACGCTCTGTTTTGAATGTACCATCCTCCTTAAGAGTTCTTTTATCTGTTAATGAAAGAGTAATACCAGAATTTAAGAAAGCAAGCTCACGCAATCTTGTAGATAGAATATCGTATCTATATTCAGTAACGGTAAAAACAGTATCATCGGGCTTAAAAGTAATAGTGGTACCTGTTTTGTCTGTTTCACTAACAATACTGACATCACTGTAAGGTTTTCCTTTAGAATACTCTTGCACAAATACTTTGCCCTTACGATGTATTTCAGCTTTCAGATAAATAGATAGTGCATTTACAACTGAAACCCCTACCCCATGAAGTCCGCCTGAAACCTTGTATGTACCTTTATCAAATTTTCCACCTGCATGAAGCACTGTCAGCACTACTTCCAGTGCAGATTTATTTTCTTTCTCATGAAAGTCGGTAGGAATCCCCCTGCCATTGTCTGTTACTGTAATTGAGTTGTCTTCATTAATGATTACATTTATTTCATCGCAATACCCAGCTAACGCCTCATCTATGGAGTTATCGACTACCTCATTAACTAAGTGATGCAAGCCTTTCTCGCTTGTATCCCCAATATACATTGAAGGACGCTTACGTACGGCGTCAAGTCCTTCCAAGACCTGAATATTTTGAGCCGAATATTCTCCACTTGACAACATTTTATCTTCTTCTGACATGCTTTATAATTTATTTAAACTATCTGAAAGTTAGTCTGTTTATATCTTATTAAAATTGATTTTATAACTGAGCAAATTTACACAAAATCCACCTCTTTTGCAACGTTTTTGGGTTTTTTCAGAGTGCTTTTCATCTATATCTTTATAATAAGTTTCAAAATTACTAATAACTGCTTATCATACATATTAAACAAAAAAAGACCGAACATTTCTGTCCGGTCAATTTCATTATATTGCAAAACCTATAATCAGCTCAAACCATTCAAATGAGATGCTAATTTAGATTTTAAATTATTAGCCTTATTTTGGTGAATAATATTCTTCTTTGCTAACTTATCCAACATTGAACAAACTTCAGGATACATTTTCTGAGCTTCCTCTTTTGATTCTAGTGAACGGAACTCACGCACTTTATTTCTTGTAGTTCGTGAAACGTATCTATTTGTTAGACGCAATTTTTTTGCTTGTCTTATTCTTTTAATTGCTGATTTGTGATTTGCCATCTTGTTGACTTTATTTCCTTTTTTATTAGTAGCCCATAGGAGAATCGAACTCCTCTTTCAAGAATGAAAATCTTGCGTCCTAACCGATAGACGAATGGGCCTTGTGCAGGGCGTGAACCCTTATGTTAAAATGATGCAATGCTCAAATTGCGGGTGCAAATATAGAGTCTTTTTTTATAACTGCAAAACTTTTCTCATTTATTTCTCATATTTTTTCCAACTTAGCTGTTTTGCCATATATAATTGATGTAAATTGTTTTTTCTGCTTCATATAATTGGTACTTTTAATTATTTTATCTAATTTTGCACCCCATAAATATAGGTAAACGAAAGAAAACAAACAATTATATATATAGTCAAATGAAAAGAACATTCCAGCCGTCAAACAGAAAAAGAAAAAACAAACACGGTTTCCGTTCAAGAATGGCAACAAAGAACGGCAGAAAAATACTTGCTACTCGTCGCGCAAAAGGCAGAGCAAGATTATCTGTATCCGACGAATATTAATTATTTGCGATACAGTAACAACTACTAAAGAATATCTCGTGTCATACAAATATGACGCATAGAAAAAAACAGGAATTCGGTCTACCGCGTTCCTGTTTTTTTATTGTTGCTTCCACTACTCCCATTTTTTTACTACTTTTGTATTACTATCTTACTTCAAGTAACTACTAACGCATACGTTATGAGCAAAAAACAAGCTAAAAAACCATTTCTTGGTAATAGCATATTAAAGAATCTCACAATGATTCTTATCACCGGAGTATTACTGGTTATACTCACACTAGTGTTTCTACATATATATACCCGACATGGTCAGAATATAGTAGTACCAAAATTGGAGGGATTACAAATAAATGAAGCAAACACTATATTAAACGCTAAAGGACTAAACGTTGAAATTATAGATTCAATTTATAATCGCGATGCGGTGCCCGGAGCCATTCTTGATCAAACTCCAAAAGCCAACAACAAAGTAAAGAAGGGACGTTCCATTTATGTTACTGTCTATTCAAAAAACCCACAACAAATAGTTGTTCCAGAACTTGTAGACTACTCAACAAGGCAAGCTCTGGCGTTATTAAATTCGATTGGATTCACTCAAATTACTATAGAAGAAGTACCATCTGAATATTCAGGTTTAGTTTTGGCCATTGAATATCATGGCAGACCTCTTGCCCCTGATGAAAAAATACCTGCCGGTTCACCACTACATCTAATAGTTAGCAATAGTCAGCTTACTGACTCACTTGGAGTTGATAGTGAAATAATTATCACACCAGATCAGCTTGAAAATGAGAATAGAAACCAATCTAGTGATAGTGCCCAATTTGACGATTCTTTTTTCTAAATAATCTTTTTGTGATTGAAGAAGATAATAATACTGATTTTCTGTCTGAAGATGATATTGAAATCACTGACGAATCAGACAATCCTGAACCGATGTATGAGCACTACAAGTATGTGGCCGACAAAGGACAGGGTCCATTGCGAGTTGATAAATTTTTAACTGCACGTATTGAAGGTACTTCCCGCAATAGACTACAACAGGCTGCAGAGGCTAATTCTATACTAGTAAACGGGAATCCTGTTAAATCAAATTATAAAGTAAGACCACTAGACGTTGTTACTCTTGTTCTAAAGTGGCCAAGACGCGAATTAGAGATAATTCCAGAAAACATTCCTCTTAATATAGTATATGAGGATGACGACCTGATGGTAGTAAATAAACCACCCGGAATGGTTGTTCATCCTGGCCACGGAAATTACACCGGCACCCTGGTAAATGCAATTGCCTATCATCTTAACTTCGACAATATAAAGGATCTTGAAGACCCCAGACTTGGACTTGTTCACAGAATAGACAAAGATACATCGGGCCTACTTCTGGTGGCAAAAACCCCTGATGCAAAAACTAACCTCTCAAGACAATTTTTCAGAAAAGAGACAAAACGTTTATACAACGCACTGGTTTGGGGAAACCCCGAAAGTGATAGTGGCACAATTGAAGGAAATATTGGACGCGACCCAAAGGATCGTATGCTTATGAAGGTATTTCCAGAAGGAGAGCAAGGCAAAACCGCCGTTACGCATTATAGAGTATTAGAGCGATTTGGTTATGTTACTTTAGTAGAATGCAAACTCGATACCGGTCGTACTCACCAAATAAGAGTGCATATGAAACACATTGGACACACAATTTTTAATGACGAAAGATACGGAGGAAATGATATACTTCGCGGAACTCGTTTTGCGAAATACAATCAGTTTGTACACAACTGCTTCGATATTTGCCAACGACAAGCTTTGCATGCAAAAACATTAGGATTTATACATCCTCGCACCTCTGAAGAAATTTATATCGATAGTGATATACCCGACGACATAGGCAAAGTGATAGAAAAATGGAGGAATTATACAACTTCAAGAGATCAGTTTCAGTAAATACACTAATTAGGAAAACTAATAATGAAAAAGAATATAGCAATTGTATGGGGAGGCTATTCTCCTGAAAAGATTGTTTCAGAAAAAAGTGCAGCCGGAATATACTCTTTCATAGATAAGGAAAAATACAACGTATATAAAGTTGTTATAAATCGCCATTCGTGGGAAGTAGATTACGAAGGCAATAAAATCTCAATAGATAAAAACGATTTTAGCTTTATTGCAGGAGGTAAAAAAATCAATTTTGATTTAGTTTATATCACCATTCATGGCACTCCGGGTGAAGATGGTGTGCTTCAAGGTTATTTCGATATGCTCAGCATCCCATACTCCAACAGCGGTGTACTATCTTCGGCGCTTACATTCAATAAATATACATGCAGTAATTTCCTCAAAACCTTTGGCGTTGATGTTGCAGATTCCATATTACTTAGAGCGGGAGATATTATTGACGTTAATGAAATAATAAACAGACTTGGACTGCCTGTCTTCGTAAAACCTAACGTAGGAGGATCGAGTTTTGCAACTACTAAGGTAAAAGAGATGTCTACGCTAAGAAGCGCTATTGATGAATCTTTCAATGAGTCTTCAGAGGTAATTGTAGAAAGCTTTATCAAGGGGATAGAGGTTACTTGCGGTTGCTTTGAAACGAAAAACGGATTTACAGTACTACCTATAACTGAAGTGGTAAGCAAGAATGAGTTTTTTGATTATGGTGCTAAATATCTTGGGGAGGTAGAAGAAATAACACCGGCACGTATAGATGATGATATTACAACTCAAATTCAAGATGATACAAAAAGAATTTATAAGCTTACAGGTGCAAAAGGAATTATTAGAGCAGATTACATTATAATGAATGGCAAACCCATTCTTCTAGAAGTTAATACTACACCCGGAATGACTGAAACCAGCTTCATACCCCAACAAGTAAAAGCTGCGGGATTAAACATGACCGACGTATTAACAGATATTATTGAAACCGAATATTATAAATTAAAAACCAAACCTTTATGAGTACTAATAACGATATTTTCAATGACATCAGACCATATCTCGATAGTGAAGTACCCGAAGCTATTGCTCAGCTGCTTGTCGATAACAATTTCAGAAAGATTGTTGAACCAATAATAAAACCTCATACTTGGGAGCAGTTCTCTGCGCTTTTAATGCAAAGCAAAACTAAATATGATTTTCAAAAAACAGTAGTATATCCCACAATGAAACGTCTTATTGAAAAGACAACCACTGAGCTGAACAGTAGCAATTGGGAGAATATTGATAAGAGTAAAGCTCGACTTTTCATTTCCAATCATCGTGATATTGTGCTAGATGCTGCTTTCTTTAATATACTACTTTTTGATAATGACTCTGATACAACTGAGATAGCGATAGGCGACAATCTATTAGTTTACCCCTGGATAGAGAAGTTGGTGCGAATGAATAAGAGCTTTATAGTTAAACGAAGCGTTTCTGTAAGGCAAATGCTTGAGGTTTCGGGACAACTATCAAACTATATTAACAATACAATTATTAACAGAAACCAATCTATTTGGCTTGCACAGCGCGAAGGAAGAGCAAAAGACTCGAATGATAAAACACAAATCAGTCTTTTAAAGATGTTGGTTTTAAATAACCGGGCAAATCCTATTGATTCTTTGAAGCAATTAAACATTACACCGCTTTCTATATCATATGAATATGATCCATGTGATTTTCTAAAAGCTAAAGAGTTTCAACTTAAGCGCGATAATGCTGATTATAAGAAAAGTCAAGCCGACGATCTCGAAAACATGTACACCGGAATAGTTGAGTTTAAAGGGAGGGTTAACTTTAAATTAGGCAACCCCATTAACTCTCAGTTAATAAATATACCATCCGAAACCGGAAGAGGTGAAATACTTCAAACAGTAGCAGATATTATAGATAAAGAAATATATCTCAATTACACATTTTACCCAATCAATTATGTTGCCTATGATTTAATGACCGGGTCAAACAGTTTTAATTCCCAATATAGCGATGAAGATAAAACTAAGTTTGAGCAATATCTAAATACTCAAATCGCAAAAATAAATATACCCAATAAGGATGTTGACTTTTTGAGAATGAAAATTATAGAGATGTATGGCAATACGGTTAAAAGTTATCTTGACGTAAAAAAGGCATAGCCCAACTTTTACATACGTGCAAAAGAATAAAATGATCGATTAGAAAGATGATGAATTTAAGAATTGGTGTAGCTCTATTACTCTTCACACTTATTGGCTGTGACAAAGAGCTTGAGAGGATAGATAATTATCTTGTGGATTTTGCTACAGTCTTAAAAGAGGGTAGCAATTTTATATTCCAACTAGACGATGGCACACTCTTAACACCCCATGGAAGTTTAAATTTAAATGCTGATACTGGTGACAGGGTAATACTAAATTGGGTACCCTCTGATGATAATATTGTAAAAATAAATAGAGCAACATCTATATTTACTGGGAGAATTCAAAATGAGGGGTATCCTAGCCAACACATAAACTACCCTATAAAGATTCAAAGTGTATGGGTGAGTGGCATTTATCTTAATATGATATTTGAAATTGAGTATCACTCAAAACCTCACAGTATTGCAATATTACGTGATATGGAATCACAAACTGTCGATCTCTATTTTGCACATACAACTAATAGTGACCCCAAAGGTTACCCTCAAACTATGTATGCATCATTTTTGTTAAGCAGCCTACTAGATAAGAATACTACCGCTGAGACGCCTTTTAATCTTTATATAAATACAAACAGCGGAATACGAAGTTATCACTTTACATTAAAATAATATTTTTGCGGCAAGCTAAAGTTTATTCAACACTTGTAAAAGCTGGTATTGGATCTTCATCAATTTTAAAATCAATTGGTAAAAGACATTTTACATTCACCTTTTCACCATTATTTTCGCCTGGTTTCCATCTTGGCATTAGTCCCAACACCCTTATAGCCTCATCATCTAGATCCTGAGAAATACCATTTACCACCTCAATGTTTGATATAGAACCATCATCACCAACTATAAATGAGCAAAGGATTCTACCTTCAAGGCCCTGTTGAAGCGCCTCACGAGGATAACGAATATTATGAGCTATGAATTTACTCAAACCACTCTCACCATATTCATACTCAGGCATCTTATCAACAATAGTAAGTATTTCATAATTCTCTAATATCGAAACATCTGTCTTTGCATAAGCCCTTGCGGTAGCAGAACTAGATGTTTTAGAGGTATACTGTGTTTGAGCATTCTTATTTAGTTTGAAATACATTGGCACATAAGTTTCAGATCTCACAATCTCTCCCTTATGTCGTGCAGGACGCCATTTCGGCATATTCTTTAAAATACGCAAAGCCTCCTCATTTAATAATGGGTCGGCTTTGTGAATTATATTAAAGTTAGAAAGTGATCCGTCTTTCTCCACAACAAATGTGTAAACAACTAATCCTTGAGCATTGCTCTCCACAGCATCGGCGGGGTAACTCAATGTATTCGCAATAAAACGGTGCATCTCCCCTGTTCCACCTACATAAATAGGCATGATATCTGGTTCTTCAAAAATTTTATCACTCGATGAGATAACTGAATTCTGAGCGTTTGCTGAAAATGTATAAAATAATGTAAAGCAAGCTATAAAGATTGCAGTTTTTAGGGGTTGAAATTTACGTAAACTCATGTGAATTATTTCTCTGAACTTGGTTTGTTATAATTGTATCTGAACTACAAATATACATAAATTTCTGCTTTTCACATACCCCTTATAACACTTTTTGCTATCTTTTTAGATTACACCTCTTATCTTATCGTCAAATGCAGAAAGCGCTGCTTTAGCCCCTTCACCCATTGAAATAATAATTTGTTTAAAAGGAACTGTGGTAACATCTCCTGCAGCATAAATACCAGGTACATTTGTTCTAGCATGGCTGTCTATCTCAATCTCACCGTATTTAGTTACGTTTACCAGATCTTTAAATAAATAACTGTTAGGAGCAAGTCCAATTTGTATGAAAACACCATCCACTTCAACCTTCTTCTCCTCATCAGTCTTTCTGTTTTTCACTTTCAAGGCAGTAACTTTTTCTCCATTGCCAATTACTCCTGTGGTCTGAGAACTCAAAACAACCTCTACATTGTTAAGTGTAGCTAATTTTTCTTGAAGCACTCTGTCTGCCTTCAACTCATCCAAAAACTCTAGTACAGTTACCCTTGAGCAAATTCCTGCAAGATCTATAGCTGCTTCAATACCAGAATTACCACCTCCTATTACTGCTACATGCTTATCCTTATAAAATGGCCCATCACAGTGAACACAAAATGCAACTCCCTTACCAATATGTTCAGATTCACCCGGCACGTTTAGTTTTTTCCAATTAGCACCGGTGGCAATAACCAAAGAGCGGGTTACAAATTTCTCTCCACCTTTAACATATACAATTTTGTCTAAACCATCTTGTTCTACTTTTTCTACAATCCTGTGTTCAAGAATTGATATAGGATATTCTTCTAGATGTTTTCTGATGTTTCTTGTTAATTCTTCACCTGTAGTTGTGGGCACCGAGATTAAGTTTTCAATTCCTTGGGTTTCTTTCACTTGACCTCCAATGTTTTCTGCTATAACTGCTACGCTCATCCCTTTACGAGCCGAGTAAATGGCTGCTGAAGCACCAGCAGGACCTCCACCTATAACTACCATATCATATGATTTTGGCTCATTGTCTTGCACCAAACCTTCAGTACCATATTTCTCTTCAAGCTTAGATAATAGTGCGCCTAGCTCTCCTCTACCCACGTGAATTAATTCTCCATCTGCATAAACAGCAGGCACTGCCTGAATTTTAAGTGATTTTGCCTCTTCTGGATATATTGACCCATCCACCATTTCATGTGAAATATTAGGATTTAATATCGACATAAGATTAAGAGACTGCACAACTTCAGGGCAGTTGGTACAGGTAAGTGATACGTAAGTAGTTAGTTTAATATTTCCTTTTAAGGACTTAATTCTTTTTTTTATAAACTCATCAGGTTGATTTTTACCTTTACCGTCACTATTTAAAACTGCTAATAAGAGCGATGTGAATTCGTGACCGTTAGGTATACCGCGAAAAGTAATTCCTGTGGGCTCTTCGTTTTTAAGTATAGAAAAAGCAATTGAGTCTCCGTCGCCTAACCTAAGTGTGAGTTTTGAAGAACATGAAACAACGTCTTCTAACATTTCCACTAGCTCGTTGTAGCTTTCATGCTCTTTTGAAGAATTTACTTCAAATATATAATCTGAGTCAAGACCGGAAAAGACTGCTGTAACCTGATCTTTTAATGATTTATCAAGCATTTGATTATTGTTTTTTTAATGAAAAGATTGTGCTAATTAAATTTGATCCTCTGAAAATAGTTAATTAAAAAACCCTCTGAACAAATTTATTGGGTAACCAAATCGCTTGAGCAGAGGGAATTTTATTGGAAATATATTTAGATTAAACCTACAAGGTCGATGCTAGGCTTAAGAGTTTCTTTTCCTTTTTCCCAGTTAGCCGGACAAACTTCATCATCGTGTTGTGCAACAAACTGAGCTGCTTCTATTTTTCTAACTAATTCAGTTGCGTTACGTCCAATTGGACCGTCGTTAACTTCAAGTATTTTTACAATACCTTCGGGATTTGCAACAAAAGTGCCTCTATATGCCATATAGTCTTCTTCGTTTAGTACTCCAAACGCACGACTTAAAGCTCCTGTATGATCTGCAAGCATTGGGTATTGCACTTTCTTAATGCTTTCAGATGTATCATGCCATGCTTTGTGTGTAAAGTGCGAATCGGTGCTCACCGAATAAACCTCTACTCCTATTGATTGTAAATAATCATATTTTTCAGCTACATCAACCAACTCTGTTGGACATACAAAAGTAAAATCGGCTGGATAAAAGAAAAATACCGACCATTTACCTAATACATCTTTATCGGTGACTGTTTTAAATTTACCGTCGTGGTATGCTTGTACACTAAACTCTGGAATTCTTGAATTAATAATTGGTGTCATATATTAAAGTTTTAATTGTTATTATTACACTGCAAATATACAATAGTTTTCACCTATTTCGAAACAATCAAAGATATATTATATCTATATCACAACATGCCCATATCTAGCTTTTTTCGATAACGAAAACAAAACTTCCAGAATTATTTTTACAAAATATTTTAGATAAATACTATGATATACAATATTCTTGTAGGAAAAACGTATCTTTGCATTCTAAAAATAAGATTGTTTCATGCAGAATATCCGTAATATAGCCATAATTGCTCACGTCGATCATGGTAAAACCACACTTGTAGATAAAATGTTACTTGCCGGTCACCTCTTTAGGGATAACCAGCAATCGGGTGAACTTATACTTGATAATAACGACCTAGAACGCGAGCGCGGTATTACTATTTTATCAAAGAATGTATCGATTAAATATGGAGATACAAAAATAAATATAATTGACACTCCTGGTCACGCCGATTTTGGTGGTGAAGTGGAACGTGTTCTTAATATGGCCGATGGATGCCTTTTGGTAGTTGATGCCTTTGAAGGTCCTATGCCTCAAACAAGGTTTGTGCTCCAAAAAGCTTTGGAAATTGGGTTAAAACCTATATTAGTTATTAATAAGGTAGACAAGCCAAACTGCAGACCCGAAGAGGTTCAAGAAGATGTATTCGACCTTATGTTTAGCCTAGAAGCTACAGAAGAACAACTCAATTTTCCAACCATCTACGGATCTGCTAAGCAAGGCTGGATGTCTGATGATTGGAAAAACCAAACAGATAACATTATCCCTCTTCTGGATGCAATTATAAAATATATCCCTGCACCAGAGATGCTCGAAGGTACTCCGCAAATGTTAATCACATCTCTCGATTACTCAAATTATGTTGGTCGTATTGCTGTGGGACGTGTTCACAGAGGAAAAATTCAAAATGGCAAAGATTATTCACTTTGCAAAAGAGATGGGTCAATAAAGAAAATTCGTATAAAAGAACTTGATGTTTTTGAAGGTTTAGGTCGTGTGAAAACTGAAGAAGTCATATCTGGAGATATATGTGCTTTAGTTGGAATTGAAGGATTTGAAATTGGTGATACTATCACTGATTTAGAGAAACCAGAACCACTAGATCCAATTGCAATAGATGAGCCAACAATGTCTATGTTGTTTACTATTAACAACTCTCCATTTTTTGGTCAAGATGGCAAATTTGTCACCTCACGACATATCTATGAACGCTTAATGCGAGAACTCGATAAAAACCTTGCACTTCGCGTAGAAGAAACAGATAATTCAGATTCATGGATAGTGTATGGTCGCGGCGTACTTCATATTTCTGTACTAATTGAAACAATGCGTCGTGAAGGATATGAACTTCAAGTAGGTCAACCCCAGGTAATCATAAAAGAAGTAGAAGGAGAAAAACATGAGCCAATAGAGCAACTTACAGTGAATCTACCGGAAGAATCTGCAAGTAAAATTATAGATATTGTTACCCGCAGAAAAGGCGAAATGATCTCCATGGAGAGTAAGGGAGACAGAATGCATATAGAGTTTATTATACCTTCTCGTGGAATTATAGGTTTAAACAATATTGTTCTTACACTTTCTGCAGGAGAGGCAATTATGGCACACAGGTTTCTTGAGTTCCAAGCTTGGAAAGGTGAAATCGAAAAGCGTCAAAATGGTTCAATTATTGCCGGTGAATCCGGGAATGCTTTTGCCTATTCATTAGATAAGCTACAAGACAGAGGACATTTTTTCATACATCCTCAAACAGATGTTTACTCAGGTCAGGTAGTAGGCGAAAGTAATAAAGAAGGAGATTTGGTTGTTAATGTTACCAAGCCAAAGAAGTTAACAAACGTGCGTGCATCGGGCACCGACGATAAGGCTCAGCTCGCTCCTCCAATTATTTTTAGTCTAGAAGAAGCATTAGAGTATATAAAGAACGATGAATATGTTGAAGTAACACCTAAACATATGCGAATCAGAAAGATACTTCTAGATGAAAACGATCGTAAGAGAGCTAAAAAGAGCTAGCTCTCTTTTCATTTCTTAATTAGATTAATAAACTCTTCTCGAGTTTTTTGCTCTTTAAAAATACCTGTAAAGTCTGATGTTGTAGTTGTAGAGTTTTGTTTCTCTACACCTCTCATCTGCATACACATATGCTTCGCCTCTATAACTACCATCACGCCCATTGGGTTTAGAGTATCCTGAATACAATCTTTAATTTGAGTAGTAAGTCGCTCCTGAACCTGCAATCTTCTTGAAAAAACATCTACCACACGAGCAATCTTGCTCAATCCTGTTACATAACCATCTGGAATATACGCCACATGGGCTTTACCAAAAAATGGCAGTAGGTGATGCTCGCACATCGAGAAAAAATCTATATCTTTTACAATTACCATTTGACGGTAATTTTCTTTAAACAAAGCAGAACGAAGCATCTCTGCAGGATCCTGACGATAACCTTTAGTTAGAAACTGCATGGCTTTTGAAACGCGATCGGGAGTTTTAATTAACCCTTCACGTTCATTGTCCTCTCCTAGTAAAGAGAGTATCTCTCTCATATGATCTGATATAAGAGTTCTGTTTTTTTCTAATTCTTCAGATGACATTTTCAAATAGTCTATTTAGTTAACAGGAATTTTTACCTCATCAACAACAATATACATCTCCTTGCCAAAAGAAGGAAAGCTTTCTCTTAATTGCTGCAAAGCGGCTTCTGCTTCAGGTCTGCTCTGAAAATTTCCAACCCTCAAGCGCCAAAAAGGAGTTTCAAAAAGAACAACAGCTTCATGATCAGGATACTGATTTGTAATAAGTGACTGCTTTCTATTGGCCTCATCTCTCGATGTCCTCTGGTCGTTACCAGAGAAAGCTTGTATCTTAAAACCTCTCATCTTGTAATACTGAACAGAACCCTCTGCATCGCTATATATTGTTCTTGGAGGGCCCATTGGGCGACCAAGTATTTGCTTGATGCTCTCGTCTTCATAAACGGTTACATTTCCCTTACCGGGACCTCTCGAATTGAGTTCTTTCAAAATCTCATTCTTCTGTCTTGAAGTCTGTGCATCTACCCAAAAAGTGAGGGATAAAAATAGAATTAGGAATATTACTTTGCTGTGATAATTTCTCATACAATAAAATACTTCGTGAGAATAATAAATTCTACCACAGATTAATGATGTATCTGTGGTAGAATGATATAAAACTAGAATGCTTCAATAACCGGCATAAATTTATCTACACTAAGTGAAGCACCTCCAATTAGTCCTCCATCAACATCCGGATTCGAAAATAGTTCTTTTGCGTTATCTGCATTTGCACTACCGCCATATAGTATAGAAGTATTATTAGCAACCTCATTACCATATTTTTCAACAAGAGTTTTACGTATAAAAGCATGCATCTCTTGCGCTTGTGCAGGGGAAGCAGTTTTTCCAGTACCAATTGCCCAAACAGGTTCGTATGCAAGTACAATCTTTCCGAAATCTTCTGCCGACAGTTCAAATAGAGAGTCAACAATTTGTGATTTTACAACATCAAAATGCTTTTCAGATTCTCTTTCTTCCAATACTTCACCGATACAAAAAATGGGTGTAAGTCCGTTTGCAAGAGTTAAACCAACTTTTTCTTTCAATATTTCTGCTGTTTCGTGATAGTATGCTCTACGTTCGCTATGTCCTAAAATAACATATTTAGCACCAGTTGAAGCTACCATTTCGGCAGACACCTCTCCTGTGTAAGCACCCGAAACTTTATTAGCACAGTTCTGAGCAGCAACACCAATTTTATCACTGTCTACGATATTTGCAACAGCTGCAAGATGAATAAATGGAGTTCCAATTACTACATCGCAATTAATTGTTTTGCCTTTTAACGCTTCATTCAATTCTTTTGCAAGTTCAACACCTTCCTGCAGGTTTTTATTCATTTTCCAGTTTCCTGCTACAATATTCTTTCTCATATTATTTATATTTATTAATTCTATAATTTACCTATCAATCTTTTTCAACAATAACAAAGGTACAAAAAAGAGAAATGCAATAAGCAATAGTTTAACCACATTATCTCTTTTAGGATTCGTTATTAGTAAAATTTCAGAAGTCGGTTCTGGCACCTTACTATCATTCCATTTATTAATAACATTACCCTCCTTAATTAAAATAAGTCCCGGATTAGCCCTAGTCATTGTTTTTAGAGCTCTCTCGTCTGCATGACTAAACTGAAACCCGGTTTTATGTATTGATTCCCATTCACCTACAGTAGACTCAGAAGATGCAGTTAGCAAATAAAATGGATAGCCCTTATCAACAGCAAATCTATTTACCTTTTTAAATTTATCCAGATGTTTCACATTCATCTCATCAAGAGAATACGAAACCATCAAAAAAGTATAACTTGTATCCGAAAGTACCAAATCTGTTATATCGCCACCTATATTCCATGATCCGTCTGTCTCATCAAAATAAATACTTCCCAGTGCAAAATCTTCTATGGCAGGCTTCACACCTTCTTGCACTAGCCTAGTTTCCATATCAACAAATGTCCATGTTGAATCGTTCCATGGGTAGTTCTCTTCAGTAAATACCTCTTCAACCCCATCTTTGCTATATATAAATACAGTCTCCATTACATCTGCTTTCTCCGGATCGATATACATTTGCTCTGGTATATTTGCTCCTTTCTTGTATGGCCTAAAATCTATAACAGGCAAATTATAAACATTATGAAGAGCAAAGAGCAAACCAAATAGAGCTACAAAAAGTGCAGCAAAAGGAGTTATCCGTTTAGAGAACAATGGCGTTACGAGTTTCCATTTTATTACCAAAACTATAGCACCTGTAACAATGATAAGGTTTTTATAAAACGTTTGCCAATTACTTATAACCAATGCATCTCCAAAACAGCCACAATCTTCTACAGGATTAGTTAGTGCAACCCAAAAGGTAAATGGGGTAAAGAAAATCATCATTAAAGCTACAAGTATGGTTACAGGCTTTCTGTATAACCCAAGCAAAAGCAAAGCACCCAATGCGAATTCAGCTACAACCAGAATAACAGCCAAAGGAAGTGCAAACTGAAACAACTCGACAAGATTCAGATTAATCAGGTAGTCTTGTATCTTATATGTAAATCCCAATGGATCAATTGCCTTCACAAAACCGGAGAAAAGAAATGTAACTCCCACTATTACACGTGAAAGTTCAATTAGAAACTTCTCTATATTAAATTTTCGTTCCATTTAATTTTCTTCTGGAAAATGCAATTTAATTAATCCAAACAGTGCATAATTTATCATATCCATGTAGTTTGCATCTATGCCTTCAGATGCAATTGTCATGCCTTCATTTTCTTCAATCTCTTTTGTGCGGTATATTTTGGTAAGTATTAAATCGGTATATGAACTAATCCTCATGCTTCTCCAAGCCTCATCGTAATCGTGATTTTTGGCATTCATAAGTTCAATAGTCATATCCATATATTTATCATACATCTCAATCGCTTTCTCAGAGTCTACATCTACCAAATCGGCATAGTTTAACTCTAGCTGTATAAGACCTATTATACCATAATTTACAATACCAATAAATTCTGAAAAAACACCCTCATCAACCATTCGCTCCTTTTTGGTTTCTAACGTACGTATACGTTTAGCCTTAATAAAAATTTGATCTGTTACTGATGTAGGACGGAGTATGCGCCACGATGCCCCATAGTCTTGTAGCTTATCTATAAAAACTTTCCTGCAAATTGCCGTTACTTCTTCAAACTGCTTCTCGGTAATGTTCATTTGGTAAATTTATCCTATTTTTTAACGTAAAACAACCTAACAAAGATAAACAAAAAAAGGGTATAAGCTTGCTATCTTATACCCTTTTTAAGTTATTGTAGTTTTTCAATCTCTTAAGAAACACGAATGCTTTTACCTACTCGTAAAACTGTTCGAGTATTTATATTGTTTAAATTACATAGAGTGCTTACACTTGTGCCATATTTCTTAGAAATTGCACCCAGCGTATCACCCTTTTGTATCCTGTGATATTGCACTTCACCCGACACAAATTTATTTGTTGATTCTGTATTACTTACTCTTGTTGCAGTACTTGCTCTATCTGGGGAGCTTGATGCTACTATTGCTCTACTACTGTTATTTGTTTTTCTATAGCTAGAGTTAGTAACTAAATACTCTTCTTGATGAACCGATTTACTTTGAAAATCTATAATAAAGTTAGGATTTATGGGTTTACCTAAAAACCTGGTTTCAAAATGAAGGTGAGAGCCAAATGAGCGACCAGTGTTGCCTGCCAGTCCAATTGGTTTACCAGACTCCACGTAATCATTCTCTTCAACTAAAAATTTAGAGAGATGTCCATAAACTGTTTCCAGTCCATTCAAGTGTCTTATAACTAAATAATATCCATATCCGTTACCCTCATAGCGCTTAACCCTTACCTTACCATCAAATGCAGCGTAAATAGTGTCGCCAGTTTGAGCTTTAATATCAATTCCATAATGATAACGACGACTTCCCCTTCTTCCGAAGTTAGATGTCATCCTGCCATCAACCGGCATTGTAAAGTTATCAAGATCTACTATAAATGAATCGGGAGCACTTTTAAGGCTGCCGTACATGTTTACATATCTGTTTTCCCACATACCTCCGTATACATCATCAGCGGGAATATCATCAGGATTAAAGGACTCTCTTTCTGCTTCTGCATCATCTAATACAGAAAGGTCGAGCTTTAGCTTCAGACCATCGGCAAAAAGGCTTCCAGATTGTTCACTCAAAATTGAGCTGTGTACTTGCTTATAAAGAACTTCAGGTCGTTGATTTTCCGGAGTTTCCTGAACTTGTTGAGAAAAAGAGTTTAAAGTGACAAACATAAGTGCCGCAGGTATTAAAACTCTTGCTCTTGTAATTAAATTACTTATCTCCATTGATACCTTTTTGATTTATATCAAATTACATTAGTGTTTATTGTTGCAATTAATATTCATCGCCTGCATAAATGCTTCTGATGTTAAATTGCGAATAATTAAAGATTTCGTCTGTTTTAAAAAATCGTTTCAGCTCTATCTCAGCTGTATCAATCGAATCTGATGTGTGCACTATGTTCTCTTGAACACTTATACTAAAATCACCTCTTATGGTGCCTGGTGCCGCCTCTCTACCGTTTGTTGCTCCGGCAATTTTTCTAACAACATTAACTGCATCAACCCCTTTAAGCGCCATAACAATTACCGGACTAGCCTGCATCGAGTCTTTAATTCGACCATAATAGGGCTTGTCAACTAAATGGGAGTAATGAATTTTAAGCTGATTGTCTGTAAGATTCAACATTTTCATCCCAACAATTTGGAGGCCTTTTTTCTCAAACCTAGAAATTACTTCTCCTAGTATTCCACGCTGTATAGCGGATGGCTTTAGAATTGCTAATGTTACCTGCATCAATTCGATTATTGACTTATTGACTTTTTAAGATTACAGATTTTTTTCCTTAATCAGTTTCAAAGTAAACTTTTTATTACTTGAACTCCAAATTATCTACATCATATTTATGTTGTAGTTTATTAAAAAGAATTGCAATTTTGACATAAGTAGCGGTGTTTCTGCAAGTTATCTGAGTTTATGTTATAAAACATATTATGCTGATTTTATGATCATTACACTTCATTTAATTGCAAATTAACAAAACTATTGCTCGTTTTAGACGAATTCAAGGTTGTATTTTGTCCCAACATAGTCCGTATCTACCTCATATCATCTTTATACTCCACATATATCATCCTTATATTTATATATGGAGACCTTAAGGCAAACATATGTCAACCATAAGGGAACTATAAGGAGGATCCGAGCGTGAACTGAACGCGAACTGCGCATGAAACGAATTTATCTCGGCCTTTCTCAATCCCAAATTGGATTTCAGGCCCTTATGAAAAATGACGCTTATTTGATGTAATTTCAACGGTTTTCTTTATCTTTGCTGCATATTTAAGACTAAATCGGTATAATTCAGGCATATGCCATGAATTAAATTAAATGAAAATGATGTCTAAACATAAGCTAATCAATAACATCTCGGGTTGGATTGTATTTGCAATATCAGCTACGGTTTATTTACTAACTATTGAACCTACAGCCAGTTTTTGGGACTGTGGTGAATTTATAACTTCAGCATATAAACTCGAAGTTGGTCATCCACCGGGTGCTCCTTTTTTTATGTTGGTTGGCAATTTTTTCACTCAACTGGCTAGAGACACCTCTCAGGTAGCAATGATGGTAAACATAATGTCTGCACTTATGAGTGCATTCACAATTCTGTTTCTGTTCTGGACAATTACACATCTTACGAGTAAACTAATTATTAAAGATAAAAGTGATGCTCCTTCATTAGCAAAAACAATTGTAATTATTGCTAGTGGTGCTGTGGGAGCATTGGTATATACATTTTCCGACACATTCTGGTTCTCTGCAGTTGAAGGTGAGGTTTATGCTTTTTCATCGATGCTCACTGCATTAGTTTTTTGGCTAATACTTAAATGGGAAGACAATGCATATAAGGCACACTCCGATAAATGGTTAGTCTTAATTGCTTATGTTATGGGGCTGTCTATTGGTGTTCACCTTTTAAACCTTCTATGTATTCCTGCAATTGTACTTGTGTATTATTTCAAAAACAGTGAAAATGCAACATGGAAGGGAGCAATTAAATCACTATTGGTGTCATTTGGTTTAATCATTATATTAATGTGGGGTGTGATACCAGGATTTACAAAAATGGGAGGATGGTTTGAACTTCTTTTTGTAAATAATTTTGGCCTTTCGTTTAACTCTGGCCTGTTCTTCTATCTATTTATATTAGTAGCTACTATTGCTTGGGGTTTATTCGAAACAATATCTGCAAAAGGTAAGTCTACGAGAGCAAGAGCAGCACTGTTTGTAACATTAGCTCTAACAGGCGTACTCTTTATAGGGGGCAGCCCATGGCTTTGGATTATCTTACTTGCCGTAGGTGCATATTTTGTATTCAAG
>JAAZCL010000171.1 GCA_012513315.1 Bacteroidales bacterium
AATTATAAAGATTAACAAGGAAAGTGTGTAAGTCTGCCAATTATGGCTGTTTTTTGACTTCGTTATATTTTTAATAAAATGAGTGCACCTGTTGGCACTTTATATCTAAGCAAACAAACTAATGGATCTGACCTTTTTTATTGTGTACACTGGGGACATTTCTAGAAATTGTACTTGTATTCTGGAAACTTTTATGGTGTAAGGTCCTATGGTTACCTAGTTGGCTGTGGAATGTGCAGGGGTAAAGTAGTGCATTATTTGTAGCACTACGTCGTGTTTTGACGTAGTGCTTTCTTATTTTGGGGGCAATTACTAATTCATTAAATAATTGCTGTTATGTTGATGGGAATAATATTAATTGTGGGATGCCTGCTTGATGGGGCTGCGATGCTGTTTGCGAAACGGTAGGGTTAGGGTTCATTAAGTGGTGTTTTGGTGTCTGAGATTGTCCCGAAGTGAGAAGACTGACGGGATGGGGGTTTTTATGTTGGTATGGATGCAGGGTAAAACCTCCTGTAATTATAAAATATTGACAATTTCTAGTTGATTGGGTATCTTTATACATCACAATATAACTGATTATCAGACCATGGTATATTTATTAGTAATTCTTATAAGTGTCGCTTTTCTTCTTGTCGTTTTCTATAGCAGAAATAAGACTGAAAAAGAAATTGAAGGTAAAGAGCCTTTTGAAGAATTGCATATTGAGGATGAACGTCTTGAAGATAAGGGAGAAACCTGTATCGATGTTCAGCCTGAAGTTCCTGCAGTAAATGATGAAGGCAAAAAAAGTCAAACTGATAAATTGCAACAAATCATCAGTGAAATAGAAAGTGTTGAAGATCTAATGGACCCCATTGCTGAAACTACAGAGGATGATAAGGTTATTACCATAGATGATATAGAGAACATTAAAATAAAGGCTAGATTCTATGAGATGCAATTACAATATAGAAGGGCCTATATGTGTTACTATAAGATCTTGCAATTTTATGAAAATTCCGGAAAACAAAAGGAGACAGATGTTATAAGAAATAAACTTGAATCGTTGTTGAAGATTTTGAAGGTAAGAAATGAGGAAATGAATTTTATTCATTCGGTGTTTAAAACCGAATCTGCTTCAGTTCCGGAAGCCACATTTTATGTTAAAGAAAGACAATCCATTGACTCACCAGATCATCTTTCTATTCCTTACGATAAAGCTTTTGCCGACAACAAAAGGATAAAACTCGATAAACAAAACAGAGAAGTTGAAAAATTCAAACAAACAGACAAGAGTAATTGGCAAAAAGATGTCAAGGAAGAAATTAGAAATTTAGTTTATAGGGCAAAAAGGAACGATGATATTGCAGTCTTTGAAGAGGCTGCAGAGATGGCTTTGAAAGCTAATTATCCTAAAGGCTGGATATATAGTTATTATAATATCTGCTTTAATTTTTTAATGGATTTGTACAGAAAACAAGGTGATATCCTAAAAGAATATAATTTTATCACAAGAGTACTTGAGAACTTAAGGCCTTATATGAGAGAGGGAATTGATGTCTTTGAATCACGGTATAGG
>JAAZCL010000172.1 GCA_012513315.1 Bacteroidales bacterium
CAACTGGTGGGCTATCATTTAATCCAATGTTTACTATTACCTTGTTCTTACATCCCTCGTATAAACTCCCTTTACATACGAGCAAAATAATGACGAAGTGATAATAAGTACATTCTAATGAAATACACATGTATTATGCTAGTCGATACAAAACCATACCTTTTCATACCAAAACACACCAAATCGTACCAAACAGAACCAAACGATACATTATCGCGACAAACCATGCATTACGGCGCCAAAACCATACTAAATGACGAAAAATCAACCGTTTTTTTATTCTCCCATATTAAACATAGACCTTTGGACAATTGAATATATTAACATTAAAATAAAAATTATGGCACGTTTAAAAAATGGAATTAATGGAGACTTCACTGGTAAGGTGGGCTATGTTGTTGGTGCAAAATGGAGAGACATACATTACATAAGGAGTTTGCCAAAAAAATCAAATAATCCTAGAACAAAAGGTCAGGTAAGTCAGCGAAGTAAATTCTCGGTGACAATGGAGTTTTTAAAAACAATAACTCCGTACATAAGAATTGGTTATAAGGAATATTCTCCCGGTAGACAAACGGCATTTAATGCAGCAACTTCATACAATATAAAAAATGCAACCACAGAAAACAACGATAAAATTGAATTAGATTTTTCGAAAGTACTGGTTACTCGAGGCTCTTTAATCACTGCTCCCGATATTAAATCTGAAATAGTTAATGGGCAATTACATTTTAGCTGGGATGCAGCTTTAAAAGAAAATGCACGCTCAAACGATTTGGTGATGTTGCTTGCATACAACCCAACAAAGATAGAAGCAATTTACAATATTTGTGTAGCACAAAGGTTCCACTCTAAAGCAAAAATGCAGTTGCCTGTTGCTTGGAATGAAGATAGTATTCATGCATATATATCATTTAGGTCTGCTGATGGTGAATTGGTGTCGGATAGTGTTACGTTATCTCATCATTTTTTTGTAATTTTGAAAACTTTTAAAAAGTTTGATTTTAAGGACTAACTCAGATATTAAATGAATATTTCGTACAATTGGCTCAAAGAGTATCTTCAATTTGATTTAACGCCAAAAGAGACAGCTAACGTGTTAACTCACATTGGGCTTGAAGCAGAGAGTATAGAAGAGGTGCAAACTGTAAAAGGGGGGTTGGAAGGATTGGTTATTGGTGAGGTTATAACTTGCATAGATCATCCAAACTCTGATCACTTGCATCTTACAACAGTTAATATTGGCAACCCCGATGAATTACTTAATATTGTTTGTGGAGCACCAAATGTGGCTGCCGGGCAAAAGGTTGTGGTTGCCACGGTTGGCACTACGCTCTACTCGGGTGATGAGGAGTTTAAGATAAAGCGCTCTAAGATTCGAGGAGAGGAGTCTCTTGGTATGATTTGCTCTGAGGCTGAGTTGGGCTTAAGTGATAATCACGATGGTATAATTGTTTTGCCCGAGGACACTAAAGTGGGCACTCTTGCAAAGGATTATTATAACATTAAAAGCGACTGGGTTATTGGCATTGATATTACGCCTAACCGTGTTGATGCCGCTTCTCATTATGGAGTGGCGCGCGACCTTGCTGCATGGCTAAAGCAGGCCGGCAAACAAGTTAAGTTGACTAAACCTTCCGTTGATCAGTTTGCAGTAGACACCGAGGATGGTGGCATTGAGGTGATTGTTGAGAATACCGAGGCTTGCCCAAGATATTCGGGGTTAACTATACGTGGTGTGAAGGTTGAAGAGAGCCCCGATTGGTTAAAAGAAAGGCTTCTGACAGTTGGTCTAAGACCTATAAATAATATTGTGGATATCACTAATTTTATACTTCATGAAACTGGTCACCCTATGCATGCATTTGATGCGGGATATATAACCGGCAATGAGGTTGTAGTTAGAACATTGCCCGAAAAGACAAAGTTTACAACTCTTGATGAAGAGGTGCGTGAGCTTAACGAAAGAGACCTGATGATTTGTAACTCGGATGAGGGCATGTGTATTGCAGGTGTTTTTGGCGGGATGAATTCGGGAGTAACATTTGATACTAAAGATGTTTTTCTTGAGTCGGCATATTTTAACCCTACATGGGTAAGAAAAACTGCTCGCAGGCATGGATTGAATACCGACTCATCTTTCCGATTTGAGCGTGGGGCTGATCCAAACAACACTGTTTATGTGCTTAAAAGAGCTGCTTTGCTTATTAAAGAGATTGCTGGTGGTGAAATTGCTGGTGAGATAAGGGATATATATCCAACTCCTATTAATCCTAAAACTGTAACGCTTTCGTATGAGAAGACTTCAAAGCTTATAGGTAAGGATATTCCGGCAGATGTTATTAAAAGCATTCTGGGGAGTTTGGAAATGGAGATTGAAAGTGAAACTGATGAAAATGTAACATTTAAGGTTCCTACATATAGAGTAGATGTTACCCGTGATGTGGATGTTATTGAGGATATCTTACGCATTTATGGTTACAATAATATAGAGATTAGTGATTCACTTAAGGCCAATCTTTCTTATCAAACCCCAACTGACAGAAAGAATAATCTGCAAACATTAATATCCGAACAGCTTACAGCTAATGGGTTTAATGAGATTATGAATAACTCTCTTACTAAAAAGAGTTATTATGAGTCGCAGGAAACATATCCTATTAAAAACTGTGTTTCTCTTGTAAATCCTTTGAGTGGCGATTTAAGTGTAATGCGTCAGACGCTATTGTTTGGTGGACTAGAAAGTATTGCATACAACAGAAACAGAAAGCATGGTGAGGTTAGCTTTTATGAGTTTGGCAATTGCTATTTCTTTGACAACGAAAAGAAAAAAGAGGACGATATTCTTGCTGAGTATTCAGAGTCTACATTTTTAGGGTTGTGGTTAAGTGGCAGAAGAACTCATAAAAATTGGGCTGCCCCAGAAGAGGATAGCTCTGTATATGAACTCAAAGCTTATGTTGAGGGTATAGTTAACAGACTGGGTATTAAAAACGTAGAAGTAGCATTTGAGCCTATTAATATCGACTTGTTTTCTGTTGCTGCATCTGTTACTGTTAATCATAAACAGCTAGGTTATTTTGGTATAGTATCAAAAAAACTTACCAAGCTTACGGATATTGACGCTGAGGTTTATTATGCTGAACTTAACTGGGATGCGTTGATGAAGATTACAGCTAAGAAGTCTGTTAAGTTTACCGAGATGTCTAAGTTCCCAGCAGTTAGCAGAGACTTAGCTCTATTGATTGATAAAAACATCACCTTTGCAGAGATTGAACAAATTGCGTTGAAGTCGGAACGAAAATTACTAAAGGAGGTCTCACTATTTGATGTGTATGAAGGTAAGAACTTACCCGAGGGCAAGAAATCATATGCGGTTAACTTCCAGATTCAAGATGTAGAGAAGACTCTAACCGATAAGCAGATCGACAAGGTGATGGCAAAGATCAGACAAAACTTAGAGAAAGAACTAAAAGCACAATTAAGATAACGGATTAATAGATAACGGATTAAAAGGTCACGACAATAAATTATGGGTAGAGCATTTGAATATCGTAAAGCAAGAAAGATGAAACGCTGGGGCAACATGTCGCGCGTTTTCACAAAACTGGGTAAGGAGATAACTATCGCTGTAAAAGAGGGCGGCCCCGATCCGGAGACTAACCCACGCTTACGAGTACTTATTCAGCAATCTAAAAAGGAAAATATGCCCAAGGAAAACGTAGAAAGGGCAATTAAGAAAGCTACAGATAAAGATTCGTCGGATTATAAAGAGGTTGTATATGAAGGTTATGGACCTTATGGTATTGCTATAGTTGTTGAAACGGCTACAGACAATACTACTCGCACAGTAGCAAACGTACGTAGCTACTTTAATAAATATGGTGGCTCATTAGGAACAACGGGGAGTCTTGAGTTTTTGTTTGATCATAAATGTGTGTTTAAAATTGCTCCTAAAGAGGGTGTGGATATTGAAGAACTTGAACTTGAATTGATCGACTTTGGAGTGGATGAAATTGAGGTTGAAGAGGATGATATTCTTCTTTATGGCAGTTTCACTTCTTACTCTGAGATACAGAACTACCTAGAGAGTAATGGATACGAAATATTCTCTGCCGAGTTTGAGCGTATTCCTCATGACACAAAAATACTGGATGCTGAGCAGCGTACACAAATTGAAAAGCTTCTAGAGAAGTTTGAAGATGATGAGGATGTTCAGAATGTATTTCATAATATGGACGAAACGGGAGAGGAAGATTAAATCTACATGAATAGGGAGAATAATTCTACATGAAGTAAGAATAAAATTACCTGAATAGGGTGATTAAAACGACCCCCTGTTTTTCAAATTACTATAAGCATCAAGAGCTTCTTTTGCAGCCGCATAGGAGCTCTTTTTTGCATTAAGAAGTTCGCTTTCGAGTTTTTGCAGTAGATCCGTTATAACTGGGTTTTGATAAAAATTGTTGTGCAGATTCTCGTTGATTGTTTCAAACATTAAGTATTTGAGTTGCTCATTACGCTTCTCATAGAAGTATCCACTGTCTTTTACAAATTTTATATATTTGTCTATCATATCCCAAATAGCTTCGATTCCTAACTTATAGTAACCCGAATATGTAAGTACCTCTGGAGACCAACCTGAGTCGGGCAACGGAAACAGATGTAAAGCATTGCGTAACTGCCTCTGGGCCATCTTAGCTTTTTCTATGTTATCACCATCGGCTTTGTTTATTACTATGCCATCGGCCATCTCCATTATGCCACGCTTTATGCCCTGAAGCTCATCACCAGTACCGGAAAGCTGAATAAGCAGGAAGAAGTCGACCATAGAGTGCACGGCAATTTCGGACTGCCCCACCCCAACTGTTTCAACAAATATATAATCAAAACCGGCTGCTTCACATAATATAATAGATTCTCGTGTTTTACGAGCTACACCGCCCAAAGAGCCTGCAGAAGGGGAAGGGCGGATAAAAGCATTTTCTGCAACTGAGAGGTTCTCCATTCGTGTTTTATCGCCTAGGATACTTCCTTTAGATCTTTCGCTAGAAGGGTCTATTGCTAACACAGCTAGCTTATGACCTTTGTCTAGCAAATGCATTCCAAAGGTGTCAATTGAAGTGCTTTTTCCGGCTCCTGGGACTCCGGTAATGCCAACTCTGATAGAATTGCCCGAGTGAGGTAAGCATTTCTCAATTATCTCTTGAGCAAGTTGGTGATGCTCTGCAAGTGAGCTCTCTATTAATGTAACGGCCTGACTTAATACTACTCTATTCCCAGAAAGAATTTCTTTTACAAATTCATCCGAGGTGAGCAATATGCTTTTTTTACGTTTTGCCCTGTATGGATTAACGCTTGGGGGTTGAGTTACACCTTTGTTTACCAAAAGTCCTTTAAATTTTGAATGATTCTCAGGATGTTCCATCATTTTATTTTAATATTAAAAAAACCGAACGAAGCTTCTTCACAAAATTACTTCATTCGGCTTCTATAATCAACCGTAATACGGAATATTTTATTTCTTAGGAGTTACATTTCCTTTTATGGTTAATACATAAACTGTATCTGGGACATTACTGTAAACCCTAATAGTTTTATTAAATGCACCGGGGCGACGTACGGTAGAATACTGAACTGTAATTACTCCATCTTTCCCGGGAAGTATTGGTTCGCGTGTGTAGCTAGGTGTTGTACATCCGCAAGACGCTGCTACTCTTTGTATAATAAGAGGGCTATCTCCTTTATTTGTAAACTCAAACTGAGTGGTTACTGCACCCATTTCTTCTTTTATTGTACCGAAGTTATGCTCTGTTTTAGTGAATTCCATTGA
>JAAZCL010000173.1 GCA_012513315.1 Bacteroidales bacterium
CGGAAAAGCATTGCGTATGGATATTCCGAAAGGCGCTACTTTAAGTATCCTTGTAGAAAATAATGAAGCAATCGGCGCTGTCGCATTGGGAGATGAACTGAAAGAAACCAGCAGAAACTTGATCGAGGTGCTGAAAAAATACGGAATTGAACCACTCATGGCTACTGGTGATAACGAGGAAGCTGCACAAGGAGTTGCAGAAGTTCTAGGTATTCAATACCAAGCCAATCAATCTCCGGAAGATAAGTACAAGCTGGTCGAGTCCATGAAAAACCAAAACAAGACGGTTATCATGGTGGGAGACGGGGTCAATGACGCACCTTCCCTTGCCTTGGCAGACGTAGGTATTGCAATCGGAGCTGGAACGCAAGTAGCTTTGGATTCTGCGGATATTATCCTTACTCAGTCTGATCCAGGGGATATTGAATCCTTTATCGAGTTAGCAAACAAGACGACACGTAAAATGAAACAAAACTTGGTATGGGGAGCAGGCTACAATTTTATCGCGATTCCAATTGCTGCTGGCCTCCTTGCTCCTATCGGCATTACCTTGGGTCCGGCCTTCGGCGCCGTCCTCATGTCCTTATCGACCGTTATTGTTGCGATCAATGCAATGCTTTTGAGATTAGACCCGAAATAAAACGAAGCAGGAACAAAAAAACACTGGCTGGTGTGCTGTACAAGGATATACGTACACCCACGGATTTCCGAGAAAAAACAGGACTCCATCATTTTAATCTGGACCTGATTTCAAGGACAATATCGGATAGTAATTCTTAACACAATTTTACCCGCAGCTCTTTTTATTGAGTTGCGGGTTTTCAATTTGTAAACATTCAATTGTTATTTGAAACCAAATGGTTTACAGTATTTCTATTGAGGCATGGAGGGACTATTATGAAAACCTCGGACATGATACGACGGCTATGTGAACAAATGAATATCAGTGTCTCCGAACTGGCTAGACGCTTAGATCAGTCGCCACAGAACTTCGGGAAGAAGCTGAAGCGTGAAACGATAACCTTAGAAGAGCTTAAGACCATAGCAGATGTGATGGATGTTAAGTTTGAACAGGCTTTTATTCTGCCTGATGGTAACGAAATAAAAACAGGAAGCGAGTAAAGGAGGCGGTCTACTATGATGATCAGCCCGGAAGGATATTATGAAGAGTATCTCAAAGGAAAAACAAAAGAGCAGATTATGACCGCTATGCGTGGGCTTAAGCAGGAAATAGGCCGTCTTAAAAATACGATGGAAAGCCCAGACTATGGCCAAGAAGAAATTGTGCATCCGAGTGAAGATACGCGCCTTCACTGGACTCGTGAGTATTTGGAAAGAGCTAAGCAAGCTTATGCTGAGGTTGGTGGAACTTATACTTTATCAAAATCAGAAGAAAAGGCTGCTGACTTTGATTCAAACATGGATTTCATCAGCAAGATTATTTTTAGCATTGGCGGTTACTTTGGTGGTTATCGCAGCTATGTAATAGAGCTATCAGATGGATTGAGAGCATATACAAAGTTATGGGAAGATGAAGAACCACTTGTTCTGCTTGATGAAGATGATGAACCTTTCACAAAGGAAACCTTTATAGCTGCTCTGGCTGACCTTCACATTGGTGAGTGGCGCAGAAGATATTCAACACTGCGTTTTGGTTACACAGTATGTGATGGCACGCAGTGGGAGTTAGAATTTGAATATTATAATGGCCACAAGACGGTAAAGTTTGACGGTGATAACTCATACCCGTATAACTTCGATAAGTTTCAGATGCTATTTGGCATTGATGATACGGAGGAGGATGATGAGTAAAATTGATTATGTAAAGGAGGTTCAAAATTGGATAAAAACAAATTGAAAGCGTTATCATTTGATGAGCTGCGCACTTTGTATAGGAACTTTCTACATAGCCAAGACATTTCAAAATTAACGATCGATACTGCTTATAGTGACACCTTCTACCTATGGAGAAAAGGCAGCAAAGACCTTTTCTGGGATACAGTGACGGATACTGATTTTGAAAATGTGGCAAAGAGTGAACTAATAAAGACTCTTTCCGAGCACTCGACGGGAAACGTTAAGTCACTAGCGAGTAATTACTTGTCCCATTTAAAACGATTTCGTTTATTTTTGTCATCAAATGGGACAATGGAATCCGTTGAGATTAAAAAACCAATTAAAGTAAAGCCAATAAATATGAGTCGAGAAATAATAATTAATAAAATGTATGTTGGAGGCTATCTGTTAGAGGGCGATAATATAGGCCATGAAATCATCAATCTCTATAAGGCGGATGATGGAAAAAACTATATCTATCTCAATTCACAAGGAACAATAGACTTATCTCATGGAAAAAATAGAATAACTGTTTTGATGGTGAGAAAATTTGCAACGAAAACATATAAAGTGCTGGCCAAGGCAGATGGGGTTACGATTCTTGATTTTGCGGACAGCAGACTACCGCGAAAAGAGAGATATAAAGGGCAAGTTGCATTAGGACTGACATATGGCGGAATAAGCCTTGTAGATCTATTTAATGAGAATTCTTTTCGCGGTAGTCTAGAAGATGAAAAAAATGCTTACGCAACGTTTATTGCAGATAAGGTTATAAAGCCGAAAATGCAGATATATATTACAGATGATGCGTCAGCAAGTGGTGACAACACCTTTTTCGTTCGTACATATAAAGGATTTGGCAAACAAACATTAAGGGAATTCTATAACGAAAATGAAAAGCCGGATTCTTTCGTTGATTTGAATAAGATAATTGAGAACAAAGAGTTATGGGAAGAGGCAAACACGACACAAGCAATTTCTGAATTACCTGAACCTCAAAAAGATCCATACTTCAATTTCATGAAAATAATCAAACATGAGGACAATGAACTCGCTTTTTCGAACATGTTTGCTTACTTTTTCAATCTCAATAGAGAGGCCTTTTCTCTTTTTGCTAACGATGTTCTGCATATCGAGATGCAAGCAGATTTCACTATTGAGAGAGAAAAGAAAAACATTGACCTGCTTGTATCAGATATAAATAATGTCGTCGTAATAGAAAATAAAATAAAATCGAGCATCAATGGTATTAATGACCGTCACGATATCTACAGTGATCAAGTACAATCACAACTAAAAAAATACTTTCAATTTGTTACCTCTGATGATGATTATTGCTCGAAAACAGCAAGTTGCTTTATATTTTCACCCAATTACAATCGCATTGAACTGAGCAAATTTTCGTGCGGTGAAAAATATACTGTTGTTTATTATAGAGAAATTTATAATTTCTTCATTGAACATAGAAAACTGTTTGATGATGTGCCTTATTTTAATGACTTCATTAATGCAATGTACAAGCACACAAAGGACTATGATAATGAGTTAGAGGAGGAGATGCAAAGAAGATTTCAAAATACGATTTACAATGCAAAGAAACGGTAGAAATAAGTGGAGGGATAAAATGAATAAAATAACCATCGAGTTTTTTCATGACGTCATATGCAGTTTTTGTTTTCCAATGTCCTATCGGATGCGGCAGCTCCAAAAACTGATGCCGGAAATAGAGATCGTGCATCGCTCCTATGCCTTAGTGAAATCGGAACGCGATTTCGACGCGATGTTTGGTTCAAGAGCAGCAGCCAAGGCTGAGATTATGAGTCATTGGGAACATGCAAATCATAATGATGACCACCATCGGTTCAACATCTCCGGAATGCGCCAGACAGACTTTTTGTTTCCGTCTTCTATGAAAGGCCTTATTGCATGCAAAGCGGCATACTTCGTAGCGGGCGATGCTGGGTATTGGGATGTTTTTGACGCGCTGCAAAATGCCTTGTTTGTACAAAATCAAAATATTGAGGAAAACGAGATTATCGAGGACTGTGTCAGAGAAAGTGGTATAGACTTTGAGTCCTGGGTGCACCATTACAATAGCATAGAGACAAAAGATGCAGTAGAGAGTGACTTTCTTCTTGTAAAACAATATAACATTCAAGGGGTCCCGGCACTCGTCATAAATGGGAATCAGCAGATTAGCGGCGCACAACCCTTATCTAAAATTATCCAAGTCATAGAGGAAATTACAAAAGGAAAAGAACAGCCGACATCTGACGGAGCTTCCTGTCGCTTGGTGGACGGAAAAATCGAATGTGAATGATCCATTTGAAAAGTATTGATATGTTCTCACGAACAGACAAAACCATTGCTATGTTCCCTCGTCCCTAGAAAGAGCAAAAAAGGTCGTTGACCTGTTTCCACTAACGTAAGATACCAAAATTGGCAACTGACATCATAAAAAATGACTCGGGCCACGTTGAGAGTATAATTCTGATGACGTATTGTGGTTCAGGGGGCGAAAAGTAGAAGTTGACCACAACATATAGTGGTTCAAGAGTGATTTTGGAGCAAAAAATGAGCGAAAAAACAC
>JAAZCL010000174.1 GCA_012513315.1 Bacteroidales bacterium
ACCATATATATAAAAAATCAATTATGTTTCCTTATCGAATAGAGTATAATACCCCAAACCACCAGGGTGTTTTCGGAAGTGATGGTGATTGGTTCGAATTTTGGGTTGGAGGGCATTAGCCTGCATACACCTTTCTCTATCTCGATACGCTTAACTGTGAACTCTCCATCTAAGTAACAGAGAGCTATACGGCCATGAGACCATTCTTCGGCCTTATCTACCACCAGCAGATCGCCTTCGCTGAAGTCTTCATTCATTGAGCTTCCTTTTACCTTAGCATAAAAGGTTGCCTCGGGATGCTTGATGAGCAACCTATTCAAATCGATACGCTCGCTCACAAAATCATCTACATTGGTGAAAGGGCCGGCAGCAACGATACCTGCTAAGGGAATTTCCATCTGTGAAAACTCAGGCGTATATATTTCGATTTGAGACGAACTAAAGAGCTTCTTCATCTTACAAACTTACATAAAAAATGATTTGCAGAAGGGAAGAAAATATGCAAAAAAGCTTTTTTTTCGTAACAAATTCGCAACATCTTATTTTATTGGTTACATTTGCATAGAGTGAAGGTGGTTCTTTACCAACAAATAAAACTAACAACTATATGAATCTTGATAAACTAAAAATGGCCAGGTCGCTCAGACTTATATCAACTGGCAGGCAAAGAACTAATATATTACGTGGATGGGAACAAAAAACAATAGCTTACCTGGTACAGAAAATACCTGCGTGGATTAGCTCTGACGGGCTTACGGCAATTGGACTGTTTGGCAATCTTATGGTTGCTGCAAGTTTTGTTCTTGGTGCGTTTGTAAATATATACTGGTTGCTTATATCTATTATTGGATTTGCTATAAATTGGTTTGGTGACTCGTTAGACGGACGACTAGCTTATTATAGAAATACTCCCCGCAAATGGTATGGCTTCTCTCTTGATGTTACCGTAGACTGGATTGGTACTCTGTTGATTGGAACCGGATTTACTATTTATGCACCCGGAATTTGGAAGTATACAGGTTTCTTCTTTGTGGTACTATATGGATGGGAAATGATTACGGCTCAATTGAGATACAAAATTGGAGGTCAATACTCTATTGATTCAGGAATTTTTGGTCCCACCGAAGTGCGAATACTAATAGCAACTATTCTTTTAATTGAGGTTTTAATACCTGGTTCGATAAGATATCTTGCCACTCTAGCGTGTGTTGTTATTCTAATATCAAATTTGGTGGAAACACGTAAACTCCTTAAAATGGCAGATGAACGTGATAAAAAAGAGCTGCTACTTAAACAGGAGGAAATGAAAAACTTACACAAGGAGAATGCTTAATATTATTACCTAGTAATTTTAAGATAAGTGTAGTTATATTTTTAAGATAATTGCTGTTTTATTTTATCTACAAATAACTTTAAACCTCTACAGGTTAATAAAATCGATCTAAATCTTTATCTTTGTATAAAATAAGACAAAGATGACGCATTCAATGACGGGCTATGGTAAAGCTGTAGCTGAACTCCCAAATAAGAAAGTAACCATAGAGATAAGATCTCTTAATAGTAAGCAATTTGACCTTTATACACGTGTTCCGGTTATATACCGTGTTAAAGAGATAGAGCTTAGGAATTCGCTTTCGCAGTTGCTTGAAAGGGGTAAGGTTGACTTAACTATTAATGTTGAGCAGTTTGCCAAAGATGTTTCTTCACGGATAGACTACAATGTTCTTAATCAATACAAAAAAGATATTGAGCAGTGGTCCAACGACATGGGTGTTTCAGCGCCCGATGATTGGTTTTCTGTGCTATTGAGACTTCCTGATGTAATGAAACAGGAAGTTGAGGAGCTAGACGATGAAGAATGGAACATCATAAGAGCGACTATCAATAAAGCAGTTGAAAGCCTAATAGTGTTTCGTGAACAGGAGGGTAAAATGATGGAAAATGTGCTGATTGAGAAAATTAGCAATATCCGAAGCCTATTATCTGATATTGCCCCATTTGAAGGGGAGCGAATTGATAAAGTTAGAAATCGTATTTTAGAAGAATTAAACAATCTGGGAGGAATAGAATACGACAAAAATAGATTTGAACAGGAGCTTATTTACTATCTGGAAAAGCTTGACATTAACGAAGAAAAGACTCGCCTTTCTCATCACCTCAACTATTTTGAAGAAATTCTTAATGAAAATAAATCGCAGGGAAAAAAGCTTGGATTTATTACACAAGAAATTGGTCGTGAGATTAATACCCTAGGGTCTAAATCTAACCAGTCGGGAATGCAACGAATAGTAATTCAAATGAAAGATGAACTTGAACAAATAAAAGAACAGGTATTAAATATTCTTTAGAGGAAATATTCTCTAGATGAGCATTAAGACCATATGAATTAGAATTAAAGAGAAAAAATGGCCAAATTAATCATTATTTCAGCTCCTTCAGGTGCTGGTAAATCAACACTTGTAAGGTATCTGTTATCGCAGAACTTGAATATCAGATTTTCTATTTCTGCGACAAGTCGCATGCCACGGGGAGAAGAAAAAGATGGCGTTGATTACTTTTTTTTGACACCCAATCAATTTCGCTCACAAATTGAGAATGATGAGTTTCTTGAATATGAAGAGGTGTACCCCGACAGGTTTTATGGCACTCTAAAATCGGAAGTAGATCGCATTATTACTGAAGGAAGTAATGTCATTTTTGATGTAGACTGTATAGGAGGATTAAATATAAAGAAGTTTTATGGTGATAAGGCTTTGAGTATTTTTATTATGCCACCTTCACTTGAGGTTTTGCGAGAGAGGCTAGAGAAAAGAGGAACAGATTCACCTAAAGTAATTGAGGGTAGACTTGCAAAGGCTGAGTATGAAATGAGCTTTGCCCCAAAATTTGATGCTACTGTTTGCAATGATGATTATGAAATAGCCAGGGCAGAGATACTTAAACTGGTTACAGATTTTATTTAGTGTACGACTTGATAATTGAAATTTAGCTGACTTTAATTTTAAACAGCAAAACATGAGTTATACGAAAATAGGCGCAATAATTCTATTTGTTCTTTTATCCTTCAACTTAGCTGGTCAGACAGTAAAGAAAGAGACCAGAGTTTATGCTGTTAGAGAAGGACAAGAATTAAAATTAGATATATACAAATCCAATAATTCTACATCTCAAAATCAGCCTTGCATTATATATGTTTTTGGAGGCGGTTTTAAAGAAGGTACTCGTGATTTTGAGGGCGACATCTCATATTTTAATTATTTTGCTGAACGAGGGTTCACTGTTATATCAATTGATTATAGATTGGGAATGGCTGGACAAAAAGCACCTAGCCTCTTTAATTTTAAGCCCTTGACAAATGCAATATCTCTAGCGGTATCCGATCTTTATACTGCCACTTCCTATCTTTTAGAAAATGCTAATGAGTTAAATATCGATCCATCTTTGTTTATTCTCAGTGGATCTAGTGCTGGTGCGGTTACAGTGCTACATGCAGACTATGAAGAACGAGACAATCACTCCTCGGCAGATGTTCTTCCTGAAGATTTTAAATATGCTGGTGTAATATCATTTGCTGGTGGCATTTTCAGTAGTGAGGGACTTCCATCATATGATCAAAAACCTGCTCCTACAATGTTTTTTCATGGAAGTGCCGACAAGTTAGTGATTTACAATAAAACTAGATTTTTTAAAACTGGTATGTTCGGTTCTGCTGCTCTTACTAAAAGATTTAGACAGGAGAGATATCCATATGTCTTTTATAGTTATGAAGGTTTAGGTCATGAGGTATCTTCTCTTCCGATGAAAGAGTTTCTTCCAGATATAGAGAAGTTTATAAATGAATTGGTGGTTAATAAGGAACAACTTATGATTGACATCAATTATATAGATTTATTGCACCAGCCTGAGACCTCAGATACTCCCGAAACTTTTTATAATTAATATGCAAAAGTTTCTTGAGAAATATTTGCTACCCATTGCTATGATTTTGGGCATAGCATTCCACAAGCAACTTTCTATCCTTTCTCCGATACTACCTTTTCTTATAGCTTTAATGTTGTTTATATCTTACTGCCGGGTAAGTATGAGTGACATCAAACTAACTAAGTTTCACTATATTCTTCTGGCAATTCAATATTTGGGTAGTGCCGCTATTTATCTTCTATTACGACCAATAAATGAGATATTAGCTCAGGCAGCAATGATATGTGTTTTAACTTCAACAGCCACCTCCGCACCCGTAGTCGCTGGTCTACTTGGAGGCAGCATCTCGGTAACGGCAGCATATTCAATAATTAGCAATCTGTCAATTGCATTAATTGGTCCTGTTTTTCTATCTTTTATAGGCCAATCGGAAAAAAATGTAAGTTTAACCTCTTCATTTTGGTATATTTTCATTAGTGTAATACCTATTCTTATACTCCCGTTTATTATTGCTCTTGCTGTACAAAAAGTTGCTCCTGTTGTTCATAAAAAGATACAATCGGCACAGATAATATCATTTTATATTTGGGCTGCTGCCCTTACCATTGTTATTGGAAATATTACTCAATACATAGTGCTACAGGCTGATGGAAATTACACACTTGAAATTATTATAGCATCTACTTCACTTGTGATATGTTTGTTGCAGTTTTATTTTGGCAGAAAAATTGGAAGAAAGTTTGGGAGGACTGTAGCGGGTGGACAAGGATTAGGTCAGAAAAACACAGTTCTTGCAATTTGGCTTACACAAACATATTTAAATCCGCTTGCTACGCTTGGCCCAGGTGCTTATGTTTTATGGCAGAATTTGGTTAACTCGTGGCAGATTTGGAACCATGCACAAAAAAAGCACTTAATCATCTTTCCTAATTTTTACAGCAAAATTTTCTTTCAATATTTTATGTGTATTTTTTACCCATTAAAATAAACCTTTCATTAACCGATTTTGCCCCTATTTTACATTAATTTGTTAGTTTATGTTATATAATATGAAATGAAAAGTCTTTAAACGGTATGAAATTGTACGAAATCGAAACTTTAAGGAACACAATATCTTAACAAAGGATTAACAATAACAAAGGTTTTGTAAAGAATTATATTTAAAAATAGTTTTTATTCGAATAAAATAATTAAACTTGTATTTAGAAACTTTGAACAGAAGAATTAACTAAATGGAGAAATGCATGCGGAAAAGCATGCAACTAACTAATTAACAATTGATTGCCTATGCTTAAACAAAAACTAACACCTACTAGCACTTTAAATATAATATTTAATTACGCATCTATTATTAAATTAATTAAATTATAATTTTTTCGGCACCAACTTTAAAATCAAACCAAAAAAGATATGCAAAAAAAGTCTAATTATGAGCATTTTGCTATTAGAAAAAACAACAAGTTTTTAAACATCATATTCATATGTATTTTAACAACTTCTTTATGTGTTTTTCCAGTAGCAGCAGAGATTACCTACTCAAAGTCGGAAATATCTCAGCAGAATGGTAAAATTATTACAGGAAACATTGTTGATATTTATGGTGATCCTATCATAGGAGCAAATATCATTGAAATGGGTACATCTAATGGTACTATAACCGATATAAATGGAGCTTTCTCATTAGATGTAGCAAATGATGCAGTAGTACAAATTACATATATTGGCTATCATAGTCAAAATGTAAATACATCAGGCAATACAAGCTTCAACATTACCTTAATAGAAGATGCACAATCATTGGAAGAAGTGGTGGTGGTGGGATACGGTACACAAAGGAAAGAGAGCCTTACAGGGGCAGTATCATCTATTAATGTTGAAGAAACATTAGGTAGTCGCCCGATATCTGATGTTGGACGAGGGTTACAAGGATCAACTCCTGGTTTATCGGTAATAATTCCGAGTGGTGAGGTTGGTTCTGATCCCTTAATAAAAATTAGAGGTCAAATTGGTTCTTTTGAGGGCGGTTCTCAACCTTTGATTTTATTAGATAACGTAGAAATACCAAGCATACAGATTGTTAATCCTAACGACATTGAATCAATTTCTATTCTTAAAGACGCTGCCAGCGCATCAATATATGGAGCTAAAGGAGCGTTTGGTGTTGTTTTGATTACTACCAAAAAAGGGGCTAATCAGGATAGAGTGGATGTGCAATATTCAAACAACTTTGCGTGGCAAAATATTTCTAAGAAAATGGAAATGGGTATGTTAGATGCCATGGAATATTCCATTCTATCAATGGAAAGAGTAGGTGCATCGGTTGCAGGAGCCTTCTGGCAGATAACTCGTGAGAGTTATGAGAAATCAAAAGACTGGCATTCAACTTATGGAAGTATGGGGCCAGATCAGGAAATGGTTTATGGAAGAGATTGGTATGTAGATGCAAACAACCGTAAGTTAGGACTTCGCACTTACGACCCATATGATTACATGATTAGAGAGTGGACTCCTACTATGACTCATAATCTGTCGGTAAATGGCAGAAGCGGAAAGACTAATTTCAATGTAGGTTTAGGTTACTTGCACCAAACAGGATTGATGAAACCTGCCAAACATGACGATTTTACAAGATATAACGGAACAATTAGATTAAGTACGGAAGTTAGCAAGTATGTAACATTAAGGGCCGGAGCAATTTATTCTAATAGAGATAAAAGGTATCCTTACATTACTAATAGCACTACAGCCGACCCCTGGCTTTATCTTTATAGATGGGGACCAGTACAGCCAATGGGAACTGAGAACGGAGACCCAATTAGAAGTCCAGCCTCAGAAGCTAGACAGGCTAATACTGCAAATCAGGAGAATAAATATTTTAATGTGAATGTTGGTGCTTTGGTTAATTTGACCGATAACTGGACAGTAGATTTTGACTTTACAAATGCCAATGAAACATATATCAATAACAGATTAGGTACAAGATATACTGCATTAAATTCATGGGGAGGGGCTATTCCTCTAAATGATGAAAGTGGAAATAGAATTTATGTAAATGACCAGGGTCAATCAGTGCCTTCTACAACACAAGGTGCATTACCAGGTTATCAACTTAGTTTAACTGAATACACCGGACATGGAGCTAATCCTGATCATATATACCGAAATGTGTTGAATGGTGTTACAAATACCCTGAATATCTTTACCACTTATAACCTAAATTTGAAACAGGATCATGCTTTTAAGTTTATGTTGGGTATGAATAGGGTTACTTACGATGGGAAAAACAATTGGTCGCAGCAAACCGATTTAGCAGATATTACTAACCCACAATTTGGTAAAGCTGTTGGTACAATGACATCTGGCGGTAATACATACTGGGATGCACAACTAGGTTATTTTGGCCGTATAAATTATGCATTAAAAAATAGATATCTACTTGAAGGTAGTCTTCGTTATGATGGTAGCTCTAAATTCCCATCCAGACTCTGGTGGCGATTCTTCCCATCAGTATCTGCAGGATGGATGATAACAGAAGAACCATGGATGGAGTGGATTCAACCAACAGTTTCTTGGATGAAGATTAGAGGCTCATGGGGTGTAATTGGTGATCAATCGGTACCAAGCGGACTCTATTCACCTTCAATGACAACAACGCAAACTATGTGGCTTGATGGAACTGCAAAGACAGTAGCAGTGGGCACACCCTCAGCTATCACGAGAGATATAACCTGGCAGGATTTAGAGAATGCGAACTTAGGTTTAGACTTACGCTTCTTTAATAATGCACTAGGCGTTACCTTTGATGTGTTTAGAAGAGATACAAAGAATATGATTGTACCTGGTGAAGGTGTTTCACTTACATTTGGTGCTGGAGCCCCAAAAGGCAACTTTGGTTCTATGAGAACTGAAGGTTGGGATTTGAGTGTAGACTATAAACATACTTTCGACAACGGATTGGGTATTAGCTTAATGGGTACTATGTCTGATGCGGTAACCACCATATTAAAATATGGAGATACCCAAAGTGTTGATGGATGGTATGAAGGTAAGAGGTATGGCGAGATTTGGGGTTATAGAACAGACAGATTGTATCAGGAAAGTGATTTTGTTTTAGATGCAAATGGCAACCCTGAAAGAATTGTACTAACAGCCAATGAAAGTGCAAAATATGCTGGAAGAACAGCTAATAAACTATCGGATTCGAACGGTGTTTATCAAGCATTTTTACAAAACAGTTCCAATTTCTTTTTCGGACCTGGTGACGTGAAATTTGTAGACCTAAACGGTGATGGCGAAATTGATGCTGGTAGCCGTTTGATTGATGATCATGGAGATTTAGAAATAATAGGTAATTCAACTCCTCGTTTTGAATATGGTCTTCGCTTAGGGGCCGACTGGTATGGAGTGGATGCTTCTGTATTCTTGCAAGGTATAGGAAGCAGACAAGTTTGGGGTGTGGGGTTCTTATCAACTCCCGGTTTTCACGCTTCTGACGGTGCAATGCCACAAACAATTGCTGGAGATTTCTGGAGACCAGATAGGACAGATGCTTTTTATCCGGCACCATATAATATGGCTGGAAGCAACTCGGGTAACAATATGCAAGTACAGTCTAAGTATCTACTAGACATGTCATATTTGAGAATAAAGAATATTACTGTAGGTTACAGCTTTCCACCAAGCGTAATAAATAAAGTAATGATAAATCAACTACGTGTATATTTATCTCTTGAAAACTTCTTCACTTTTGATAATCTTAGAGGATTACCTATTGATCCGGAAGTAATTTCTGGTTACTCAATGTTTAACAATACTAATTATAACTCTGGCAGAACAGGTGTTGGAACACCTACCTTTAAGAGTGGATCTGTAGGATTACAAATTAATTTCTAAATAAGGATAAAATGAAAAAGAATATAATATTAAGCAGTTTAATACTTATCGCTTTTTTAATAAGTAGTTGTTCAGATATTCTTGAAAGACCAGAATTAAATAATATGAACGACGATACTTATTGGAGAAATGAGACCGACCTTCGCCTCTTTGCCAATGGTTTTTATGTTAATTATTTTGTAGGATATAACAACACTTGGGGAGTTGCTTATGCTCCATTGAGGGGATATTACTTTAGTGATGATTTCTCTAACGCGAATGTGCAATCTAATTTCGAAGCAAGTGCACCTTCAAGCAGAGGAAGCACTTCGGAATCACCTGATATGTTGGTGCAATATGCGGGTCCGAACTGGAATTTTGCATGGGTACGTAAATCTAACTTGTTCATTGACAGAATTGAAAATGTAGCCAAATCTCAAGTTAATGATGAAGCATTTAAACACTGGATGGGAGTTGCTCGATTCTTTAAAGGCTTTGAATACCACAGACTTGTTAGTGTATTTGGCGATGTACCCTACTATGAAAACCAGTTTGATTCAAGTGACCTAGAAAATATGTATAAGGATAGAACCCCTAGAGGAGAGGTTATGGATCATGTGTATGATGATCTTAAGTATGCCTTTGAAAATGTACGTTTGAATGATGGCAATAATGTTCTTAATAGATATATAGTTGCTGGATTTATATCCAGAATTATGTTGTTTGAAGGAACTTGGCAAAAATATCATCACAATGATCAGGCAAGAGCTCAAAAATACCTGGAGCTGGCAATTTCTGCAGGAGATTTTGTCATCAATAGCGGACAGTATGATATCACTACAGATTTCAGGAGTTTGTTTGGTTCACAAGATCTGAAGGGAAATCCCGAGATGTTGATGTATCGTCATTATGACGCGGCTGTAGGTGTAACACATCATGTGGCCTCTTATTCAAATGGATATGAAAGTCAAATACCATCAGCTAATTTATCGCTTGCAAAATCCTTTATAGCCGTTGACGGACAGCCTTATACATTATCTACAGTTGAAAATGCCGATTCGCTGAATATCAGTAATATGATAGTAACTCGAGATCCTAGGTTTGAAGCAACATTTCAGAGTGTACCCAAAGTTCAATCTGCAACCCTACTATATGCGAGCAAGTTCATAGACAGAACTGGTCCCACATTTTGGGATTCAGGTAATATACCACCCATGTATGGAAGCAATACCAACACAAACGATGCTCCGGTAATGCGATATTCTGAAGTTCTATTGAACTGGATTGAGGCCAAAGCAGAACTTGCTACCATGGGCGGTGCTGCAGTAACCCAGGCCAATATTGACGCTTCTATCAATAAGATTAGGAACAGACCTTTGGATTCAGAAGCCATTGCAAAAGGTGTGCAAAAAACCGCTCCTATGAGTTTAGCTACATTGCCTGATGATCCGGATCGTGATCCTGATGTATCGGCATTAATCTGGGAGATTAGACGTGAAAGGAGAATGGAATTTGTTTTTGAATACTCAAGGTTGTTGGATATTAAACGTTGGAAGAAAATTAACTATATGAGTGCAACGCAAAATCCAGACCTTTTGCTGGGATTGTGGATAAATGTTAAAGAGGAAGTACCTGCTCTTTTGGCAAGTGAGAAAATTGGACTTTTAAAAGTACAGAAAGCCGATGGCACTGTTGTCACTTATGATGGTACAAATGGTGATGAAATGGTGGGTTTCTATGTAATTGAAAAAGCCGCTGATAGACAAGCTTTTGATGACAGGGTTTATCTAGCACCTATTGGAATTGCTCAAATAGATCAATACAAGGATAAGGGATATACACTAACCCAAACTCCTGGATGGAATTAAAGTACTAATTTCAACAAATCTATAAAGAGGGTAAAATCTAATCGGGTTATTACCCTCTTTTTAAATAATTTTTATTTGTGAGTAAAATCAGTTCTATCGAAATAAATGTGTAAATTAATCTGCTAAAGATTACTACAACAAGAAGTAAAACTGTTCTACATCTGCTAAATGGAAATAGGAATGAAAATACAGGATTTTAGATTTAAACTGCTAATTATATTTTTTTTATCGATTTCAATAGGAGTTCAAGGTCAAAAGAAACATGAAGGAATTGAAAAAGACTTTTTCCCTTTTTCTGTTTGGTATAGTGGCGGTAAAGCCAGAGCTCCGATGTTGTCTGAGATAACCAACAATTCGGAAGAAGAGTGGAGAATTGATCTCCAACAGATAAAGAATTTGGGGTTTAACACTGTTCGTACATGGGTTGAATGGGCAAACTGTGAACCTGAACCTGGAAATTACAACTTCGACAACCTAAACCTTCTGTTGAAACTAGCAAATGAAGTTGGTTTAAGAGTATTTATACAGATATATGTGGATTCGGCTCCTGATTGGGTTGCACATAATCATCCGCACGCTCTGTTTGAGGCGCAGAGTGGTGATAAGGTGCATCCTCAATCGGCTCCGGGTGCTTGTATAGACAATAAAGCTATTGAAGATGCCATACTCAATTTTTATTCTGAAACAGCCAAAGTAGCTTCTCAATATCCTAACTTTTTTGGATGGGATCTATGGAGCGAACCACATGTTATTAACTGGGCATCACTTGATTATATTCCAAACGTTCAGTTTTGTTTCTGTGATGGAACACGTTCGAGATTTAGGGAATGGCTTAAAAATAAATATAGCTCGTTGGACAACCTTAACACGGCATGGTACCGTAACTTTAAGGAGTGGGATCAAGTGGATCCTCCTAGGTTTAGCACTATTTTGAGTTATACAGATTTTATTGACTGGAAGACGTTTATTTATGAAAAGTTGGAGGAAGATATGGCTGCTCGTTACAAAGCAATCAGAAGCGTTGATAAAACACATCTTATCACAGCACACGCAGTGGGAGCATCGCTATTCCAGTCGCCCCACGTTGGTGCAGGAGCAACTGACGACTTTCTAATGGCGCGACCGCTTGATTATTATGGTGTATCTCTATACCCGAAACACAACAATCCTAACCAAGCATGGAGTGTTACTACCTTACGTACTGTTATGGACTTTATCCGTAGTGCAAACCGTGAAAACGGGGGGTGGTACGTAGGAGAATTGCAAGCTGGTTTGGGAACTGTAGCTCTTCAAGTGAGCGACCCAGTTACGTCGG
>JAAZCL010000175.1 GCA_012513315.1 Bacteroidales bacterium
CTACCGTAAGGCGTGCTTCACTTTATAATGAAGATGCAATAAATTCACTAGATCTGCATATCGGCGACAAAGTTTATGTTGAAAAAGGTGGCGAAATCATCCCCAAAATAACAGCTGTTGATACAGATGCCAGGGAGCAAAGTTTGATGTTAGGTGATAAGGTCCGTTTTGCAGGAGTATGCCCAGATTGTGGGGCTAAATTAGTGAGAAATGAAGATGAAGCTGCCCATTATTGTCCAAATAGCGAAGGCTGCCCTACTCAAATTAAAGGAAGAATAGAACATTTTGTTACCCGTAGAGCAATGAATATAACAATTGGTCCCGAGAGTATTAATTTACTTTATGATAAAGGACTTATAAATGATGCTGCCGATTTATATCAATTGAAATACGAGGATCTGGTTAACCTTGAAAGATGGGGTGAAACAAGTGCTCAAAATCTTTTACAAAGTATAGAGAAATCTAAATCTGTTTCATATGAAAGAGTCCTTCATGCAATAGGCATACGTCACGTGGGTGAAACAGTGGCTCAAAAATTAGCACATGCTTTCCCCAATATTGAATTGTTGTCAAAGGCAACCTTTGATCAACTCACTTCTGTGGAAGAGATAGGTGATAGAATTGCCAATAGCATAATGGACTATTTCAGCAATACGAAATTTAAAGGATTTGTCGATCGATTGAAGATGCATGGTGTGCAATTTGAACTAAGTGATGAGTTAATTGCCTCCATGAGCGACAAGTTAATAGGTATGACATTTGTCATAAGTGGCACTTTTGACTTTCATTCTCGTGATGAGTATAAAGAGATGATCTTGAAAAATGGAGGTAAAAATAGTGGCTCAGTTTCTAAAAAGACAGATTATATTCTTGCCGGTAATAATATGGGGCCGGCTAAACTTGAGAAAGCAAAAAAACTAGGAGTGAAAATAATTGATGAAAAAGTATTCCTTGAGATGCTGAATTGAGTTTGATTTTTTTACTCATTATTTGCACTGCCTCATTTGCTCATTTTTTAGTCTTCCATTGCAAAACTGCTGGATCCTATATGATGTCCATCTGCAAAGATATCAGCTTTGTAAGTACCAGGCATTAAAAATTCTTCAATGTCCCAATACATAGTTACTGGAATCTCTTCTCCTCCATATTCAACAACTCGTCTCATAGAGTAGATTATGTCACTGTTTTCATATGTAAACCTGTTGTCAGAACTTTTAGAGAGAACATTACCATCGGGGGTCATTATTCTTATGTAAATTGTTCTCTCGCCAGGCTCAGCTGTAATATTACGTGTAACAGTAAAAGAAACAACAAATTGTGTACTTCTGCTAAGTCGTGATTGCTCGCGACCTCTGTCATTTACAGCTTTAGCATTTATGTTTGTTGCAACCAGCTGTGCAGCTAGAGAAACTTTTTCAGAAAGCTTTTCACGTTCTTGAGAAACTTGCTGAAGTGTTCTGCTTGTTCTGTTATACTGATTTGTTATTTGTGCATTCTCGGCACGTAATTCTTGATTCAAAGTATTTAATGAATCTATCTGATGAATATACGAACGCAAAATCTTGCGTAGAGTAGCCAATTCGTCACTTAAGCGTTTTATTTCGGCTTTATCACTTGCCTGAGTCATTCTAAGTTCTTCTTGAAGTCGTAGAACTTTAGTTTGTTCATTCTGTAGTTTATATAATAGTGAATCGTTTTGAACACTAAATTTGAAACCTTCATATTGCAATGATATTGCTTCATACTCATCTTCAAGATCTTGTTTATCTACTACATATTGTTCTTGCATTTCTTGCATTTGAGAGTTGCGCGTCACAAGAAAACCTATAAGTATGACAGTTATGATTATTAATAATCCTATAATCGCAATAAGTTGTGGTGTTCGTTCCCTAAAGTCTATCTTCATCGTAAGTCCTTATTTTTCAATAGATGTCAAAAGTAGATGTTTTCATTCTAATACCCAATCTTTAAGAACTCTTTTTGATAAATTTAAGAATTGATTTTTTTATTGATATGAGGTTTAAAAGAATATTAATTTCTTTTTTAACTATCGTTTTTATTAACTTTATATTTTAATTAAATGATTTGAATACATAGTATTAAACAATATAGGACAATTTTTTTAAGAATAGATTTATAATGATGAGAAAGTTTATAGTTGTACTTACAGTTACACTTGGTTTTGTTACTACTGCTTTTGCCGATGAAGGGATGTGGATGCTAAATCTTTTAAAACAGCAAAAGCTCACAGAAATGAAGAGTATGGGTTTAGAGCTAGAAGATTATGATATTTATAATCCAGATGGCTCGTCGCTCAAAGATGCCGTTGTACAGTTTGGGAGAGGTTGTACAGGTGAAGTAATTTCCTCTCAAGGACTTGTATTAACTAACCACCATTGTGGATATTCACAAATACAAAGTCATAGTTCTATTGAAAATAATCTACTTGATGACGGTTTCTGGGCTACGTCATTTGATGAAGAATTGCCTAATCCTGGACTTACAGTAACTTTTATTGAGAGGATTGATGATGTTACTGATTATGTAACCAAGTGCCTTAAACGTGATAGTAATGAGGATTCATTGGACGTTTTTTATCTCTCTCCAGCCTATCTTAATAAAATAGCCATAGAAAAAGTTGGTGAGGAGTATCTTAAATCCAACCTTGGCTATGATGTGGAGATTAAACCTTTCTTTGAAGGTAATCAGTACTATATGTTCACAAAGATAATTTATTCTGATATAAGACTTGTGGGTACTCCCCCAAGTTCAATAGGTAAATTTGGAGCTGATACCGATAACTGGATGTGGCCAAGGCATACAGGTGACTTTTCGATATTCAGAATCTATGCTGACAAAGAGGGTAATCCTGCTCCATATTCTGAAGAAAATATTCCTTTAAAACCAAAGAGGTGGTTAAAGATTTCGAATGAAGGTGTTGATGAAGGTGATTTTGCCATGATGTTGGGTTTCCCGGGAACAACAAATAAATA
>JAAZCL010000015.1 GCA_012513315.1 Bacteroidales bacterium
AACACTTGTGGTTTTATAGGCGATGCAAAAGAAGAGTCGATAAATACCATCTTGTCATTTGCAGAAGCTAAAAATGAAAACCGACTTAAAAAGCTTTACGTGATGGGTTGTCTCTCTGAAAGATACAGAGAGGAGTTGCAGGAGGAGATACCTGAAGTGGATAAGTTTTATGGTAAATTCGACTGGAGAGGGATTATTAACGATCTTGGTAAATCTTACTATAAAGAGTATGAGTTTGAAAGATCTTTATCTACGCCATCGCACTATGCATATTTAAAAATATCTGAGGGTTGTAACAGAACTTGTTCATATTGCTCAATTCCACTAATAACGGGTAAATATAATTCGCGTCCGATTGAAAAAATTGAGGAAGAGGTACGTCGTTTAGTTGACAAAGGTGTAAAAGAGTTTCAGTTTATAGCTCAGGACCTCACTTATTATGGATTGGATTTATATAAATCAATGAAGCTTCCCGAATTGGTAGAAAGAGTGTCTGATATCAAAGGTGTTGAGTGGATTCGTCTACATTATGCATATCCTGCCCACTTCCCCCTAGATTTGTTAAGAGTAATGCGCGAAAGGGATAATGTATGTAAGTATCTCGATATCGCACTTCAGCATATTAGCGATAGAATGCTTAAAATCATGCGTCGTAATATTACCAAACAGCAAACTATTGATCTAATTAATACAATTAGAGAAGAGGTGCCCGGTATACATCTTAGAACTACTATGATGGTTGGTCACCCTGGTGAACAGCAAGAAGATTTTGATGAGTTAATGGATTTTGTGAGTGAGTTTAAATTCGAGCGTCTTGGTGCTTTCCCATATTCTCATGAAGAAGATACATATAACGATAAGAATTATAAGGATGATGTTGATGCGTCTGTTAAACAAGAGCGTATGAACAAAATAATGGAAGCTCAGGAGGCTATATCTCTTTCGATTAACGAGATGAAAATAGGTGACACATTAAAAGTAATAGTTGATAGAGAAGACTCTGAGTTTTATGTGGGTAGAACTCAATTTGATTCACCTGAGGTGGATGGTGAGGTTTTGATAAGTAAAGAAATAAAATTGAATGTTGGTGACTTTTACGACGTTACAATAGAGTCGGCCTATCCCTTTGATCTTATTGGAAGTGTGAGATAACCTTTTATTAATTTATGGTATGACACAGCAGAAATTTTTAGATGTTGTAGCTGAAAAGATTCAGTCTTCGGTTGAAAAAGCTACTGAGGTGCTAGAAGTAATTTTGAGTATCTTATCTGAAGAAATAGTAGAAAATGGAGCAGTTTATATAGACGGCTTTGGAACTTTTAAAACTCAAAAGAAACCTGAGTATGTGTCTTTGAATAGTATAACTGGTGAGAGGCTACTTATGCCACCATCAATTGAAATTGTTTTTGAGCCGTACTTAAATGTGTCTATAGATGCAGAATTAGTAGATGCTAATACTGCCAATGCCACAACAGATGCCGCCAATACCACAACTTATAATTCTACTGATAATACTAATGAGAATAATGATAATATTGTAAACAGAGATTACAACTCTAAAGCTTTGTTTTTTGAGCCTGATGTATCATTAAGAAATAGTGTAAACAGTGCTTTTATCAATTTTGAACCCACTGTGCTAAATGAGGGTGTAGAACTTTCAGGTTTAGAAGTGATTTCAGATGCTCCACTTTCTTCAGTTGTTCTACTTTCTTCGGATACTCCTCTTTCTTCAGATGCTCCTCTTTCTTTGGATGTTTCTGTATATCACGAGCCCACAGTTGAATCTGAATCTCAGTTTACAATCGAAGAGCAGATTGATTCACAAGAAGATGTAAAGACGCATCATAACATAAAAGAATTTCCACCAATGATTGACGCAGCTCCACCAGTCAATGATGCAAGCTCACCAGTCCTTGACGCAGCTCCACCATTAAAACAACGCTCCAGCAATAGTAGAATTTGGGTGCCTATAATGGGAGGTGTAGCTATTACTTTGGCTGCTCTTTTTTTTTTCAATGGAACTGCACAAAAAAAGGTAAATAGAAGTAAGGATTTTGTATATAATAAAGAGGTTATAGTTGAGAATACTCTCGAGAGTATCGTCGAAAATAACACAACTACAAATGATATTTATTCTGCCGATAGTAATATAGTTGAAGTAGAGATAGAAGAGAAGCAGGCAGAAATAATAATATTGGGTGAAGGAGAAACACTTAGGCTATTGGCATTAGAGCTATTTGGAGATAAGGCGTTTTGGGTATATATCTATCAAGAAAATATAGATCTTATACCTAACCCAGACATAGTGAAATCTGGCTTGAAATTGAGGATTCCGGATATAGATAAGTATTTTATCAGAAAAGATGATTCTGAGTCTATTTTAAAAGCTATGCAAGAGGGTGTTAGAATATTGGAGGGGAAAAAGAGATTTTAATTTTCAAACTATATAGATTAATTTTTATGCAAAAAAGTTTATTTACAATTGCCATTTTATTGGCATCATTTTTATTTGTTGGCTGTACAAGCAACGGCTCAACAGGTGCTAAAGGAGTATTTGAGCCCATTCAAACTGATGTACCAGCTCGTGCTTCTGGACAAAAGGATGTACTAGGACTAACCACTCCAAAAATAGATACTGTACGTGTAGGTTTCATTGGCCTTGGAATGAGAGGCCCCGGTGCAGTTAGTCGTTTTACCCATATCCCCGGAACTAAGATTGTTGCTCTTTGTGATATTTATGAAGAAAGGGTAGAGGGTACTCAGAAAATGCTTGAAAATGCTGGTCTTCCACGCGCAGCAGGTTATAGCGGTAGCGAGGACTCATGGAAAGAGCTTTGCGAGCGTGATGATATCGATCTGGTGTATATTGCAACGGATTGGAAAACTCACGCCGAGATGATGATTTATGCAATGGAGCAGGGCAAGCATGTAGCATGTGAGGTGCCTGCAGCAATGACACTTGATGAGATTTGGGCAATAATAGATACTGCCGAAAGAACTCAGAAACACGCCATGCAGCTAGAGAACTGTGTTTATGACTATTTTGAATTAACATCACTAAATATGGCTCAACAAGGGCTCTTTGGTGAGGTACTTCATGCTGAGGGTGCTTATATTCATGACCTTAGTGCATTTTGGGAATATTATCAAGACGACTGGCGTTTACAGTATAATAAAGAGTTTAGAGGTGATGTATATGCTACTCATGGAATGGGACCAGCTGCTCAAGCACTTGATATCCATCGTGGTGATAAGATGAATATCCTTGTAGCTATGGATACAAAACCTGTAAATATCCCTGAACACCTAATTGATAAAAGAGGTGTAGATAGAGATAGTGCATATATGTTTGCAAATGGTCAGCATACTATGACGATGATTAGTACAGAAAATGGTAAGACAATTCATATTCAGCATGATGTTGCATCACCAAGACCATATTCTAGAATGTATCAGCTAAGTGGTACTAAAGGCTTTGCAAATAAATACCCATCGGAGGGATATGCACTTGATGCCTCATCACTTGAAGGTAGTGAAATACCTAATTTGGAGAATCTAAATGCACATAGCTTTGTTTCTAAAGAAGTAAAGGATGCGTTGATGCAAACATATAAACACCGTATACATAGAGAACTAGAAGAGAAAGCTAAGGAAGTTGGCGGACATGGGGGAATGGACTTCATAATGGATTATCGATTGGTTTACTGCTTACAAAACGGATTACCATTAGATATGGATGTTTATGACCTTGCAGAGTGGTGCTCACTTGCCGAACTAAGTCGCATTTCATTAGAAAATAACAATGCCCCTGTTGTAGTACCTGATTTCACACGTGGCAACTGGGATAAGATTGATGGTTACAGACATGCATTTGTGGATTAGGTAGCTGAGAGTGTTAGTTTGTATTAAATATTAGTACAAAACATTTAATTAAAAAAACCACTTGTGATAAATCGCAGGTGGTTTTTTTAATTACTTAAGTCGGGATGAGAAGATTCGAACTTCCGACCCCACGCCCCCCAGACGCGTACTCTAAACCGGACTGAGCTACATCCCGAAAAAGTGAGTGCAAAAATAGTACATTATTTTGATTTCCACAAATCAATGTCTGATGTGGTTTAAAAAAAATTATGAATAAATATACGGCAAGAACGAAAATAAGTTGTTAATTTGCCAAATTAAATATTGACTATTGTGGACGTTGTCCAGATCATTCATCTGTTAATTTGTTTCATTTGAATGTTAACTCTGTCCTTTACAATATGTTGACAGTAACAGTAAAATGTTTATATAATGGCTTATACAGCAAAACAAATAGCTGATTTCCTACACGGAGAAGTGGTAGGAGATCCGGAAGTCACAGTTTCAAGTTTTTCAAAGATTGAAGAGGGCAAACCAAATACTCTAACTTTTTTGGCTAATCCAAAATACATATCATATATTTATGAGACTGAGTCAGATATAGTTCTTGTTAACAGAGATTTTATTCAAGATAAGCCTATTAAGGCAACTCTTATCAAAGTTGATAATGCTTATGCTGCACTTGGGACTTTAATGGAAATGGTAAATCAAAGTGCACCAAAGAAAAATGGTGTAGAAGAGATGAGCTTTGTTTCACAATCGGCTTCTATTGGAACAGATGTTTACATTGGCTCCTTTGCTTATATTGCAGATAATGTATCTATTGATAATAATAGCAAGATTTATCCGCAATCATTTATTGGTGATAATGTGAAGATTGGTAAGAATACAATCATATATCCTGGTGTTAAGATTTATCACGATTCTATTATTGGCAGTAACGTTATAATTCACTCAGGCGCGGTAATTGGAGCGGATGGCTTTGGATTTAGTAAAGATGGCAATGTTTATAATAAAATTCCTCAGATGGGAAATGTTGTAATCGAAGATGATGTGGAAATTGGCGCTAACACCACTATCGACAGGTCTGTTATGGGCTCTACAATAATTCATAAAGGTGTTAAACTAGACAATTTAATACAAATTGCTCATAATTGTGAAATTGGCGAGAATACTGCTATGGCTGCACAAGTGGGAATTGCTGGTTCTACCAAAATAGAGGAGAACTGTGTATTGGGTGGACAGGTAGGTATTGGTGGACATATAACAATAGGTAAGAATAGTCAAATAGGTGCGCAATCGGGTATTATAAGCAATATAAAAGAAGGGTCTGAATTGTTAGGGTCTCCCGCATATCCAGTAAAAAATTTCTTCAAATCTAGTATCATTATTCCTAAACTTCCTGATATCTACAGGCAAATAAATACTATGGAGAAAGAGCTTGCCGAGTTAAAAAGGAAAATGGAAACTATCGATTGAGCAATCGTTTTTATCTCAACTTAATAAACATTTTACTTTTTGTTACACGAATTTGTGCTTTTGATTTGTATCTTTGCACAAATATAGGTAAAATGAGAAATTAAATTTATATTATAGTGAAACAGCAAACATTACAAGGTAGCTTCACATTAAAAGGTGTGGGTCTGCACACTGGATTAGAAATTGTTGTAACATTTAATCCCGCGCCCGAAAATCACGGAGTAAAGATTAAGAGAGTTGATCTTGAAGATCAACCAATATTAGATGCATTAGCTGAAAATGTTGTTAATACTCAACGTGGTACTGTAATTGGGAAAGACGGAGTTACAGTTAGTACAATTGAGCATGGTATGGCGGCATTGTATGCACTTGGTATAGATAACTGTCTTATTGAAGTGGATGCATCGGAATTCCCAATACTTGATGGTAGTTCCATTGAATATGTGAAAGAAATAAATAAAGTTGGTATAGAAACTCAGAGTAAGGATAAAGATTTCTACATAGTTAGAAGGAAGATTGAAGTGTCTGATCCTGAGACGGGTTCAAAACTTACTTTATTACCAGATGATTCGTTTTGCATCAATTCATATATAGAATTTGATTCAAAATATATACCTAACCAGTCGGCAACCATGGACTCTGTAACTGATTTTCAGACAGAGATTGCTCCTTCAAGAACATTCGTTTTTGTACGCGAGATACAAAAGTTGCGTGAAGCCGGACTCATTAAAGGTGGAAGTCTTGAAAATGCAATTGTAATTTATGAGAGGGAACTTCCTCAGGATGAGCTTGACGTAATTGCCGACGAGCTGAAGGTGCCTAGGCAAAATGCCAAAGAGTTAGGTTACCTCAATAGTCGCAAACTAGTTTTTCCTAACGAGCCTGCCAGGCATAAATTATTAGATATTATAGGAGATATGGCTTTAATTGGAAAACCAATTAAAGGAAGACTCATTGCCTATCGTCCGGGTCATAAGATAAACAATAATCTTGCCAGACTTATTCGTAAGGATATAAAATTAAATGAGGTTCAGCCTCCTGTTTATGACCCTTCTTTAGAACCTGTTATGGATAACATACGTATACGCGAACTGTTGCCTCACAGATATCCGTTTCTGATGGTTGATAAGATTATACAAATGACCGATAAGTATATTGTTGGAGTAAAAAATATTACATCAAATGAACCATTTTTTACTGGACATTTTCCACAAGAACCTGTCATGCCAGGTGTTTTGCAAATAGAAGCTATGGCACAAACTGGGGGGTTGCTTGTTCTATCAGGATTAGATGATCCTGAAAAGTATTCTACCTATTTTCTTAAGATTGATAATGTCAAATTCAGACATAAGGTTGTTCCTGGTGATACAATCATTTTCCGTGTTGAGCTTTCAAGCGAAATGAGAAGAGGAATTGCCACTATGCGCGGGTTAGCATTTATTGGAGATAAAGTAATATCTGAAGCAGATTTCACTGCACAGATAGTAAAGAATAAATAACAAATAATTAAGCTTATATATGAATTCTGTTTCAAATTTAGCCTTCGTGCATCCTGAAGCAAAGCTGGGCGATAATGTTATTGTGGAGCCATTCGCATTTGTTGATAACAATACCGTAATTGGTGATGGTACCCGCATAATGAGTCATTCAACCATCTTATATGGTGCGCGTATTGGTAAAAATTGCACAATATTTCCGCATGCAACCATAGCAGGGGTTCCGCAAGATCTCAAGTTCCAAGGTGAAGATACAACTGCTGAAGTTGGTGATAATACCATAGTGCGAGAGTGTGCAACTATTAACCGTGGAACAGCATCAAGAGGAAAAACTATTGTTGGTAATAACTGTCTTATTATGGCATATAGCCATGTGGCTCATGATTGTATACTTACGGACAATATAATCATTGGAAATGCTACACAATTGGCAGGTGAAGTTGAAATTGATGACTATGCCATAATTAGTGGTGGTACTCTTATTCACCAGTTTACTCGCATAGGAGCACATGTCATGATTCAAGGTGGTTCTAAAATCCCTAAAGATATTCCACCTTTTGCACTGGTAGGCCGCGAACCAATAGTATATATGGGTCTTAATGTTGTAGGCCTTCGTAGAAGAGGTTTCAGTAGCGAGCAGATTAACGCAATACAGGAGATATATCGCTATATATACCAAACAGGTCACAATGTTTCACAGGCTACAGAAAAGATAGAAAATGAGCTTCCCGAGACTGATGAACGTAATCATATATTAGAGTTTATCCGCACTTCTAGCCGAGGCATAGTTCGTGGAAATATGGAGGGGTAAAATATGCAGCAGATCTTTTTACCGGCTGAATGGCATTCTCAAAGTGGTGTTCAGCTAACTTGGCCACATGTAGGCACAGATTGGGCTGATATTTTAGATGAGGTTATTGTTTGTTACCTCTCTATATCTAGAGAGATAATAAAAAGAGAAAAGCTGATAATAATTGCTACAAATAATTCAGAAGTTGAGCAGTATTTTTCTGATGAGGAGAAGAAAAATATCATCTTTACTGAAGTAGAAAGCAATGATACTTGGACAAGAGATCATGGCGCAATTTCTGTATTTATAGATGGTAAACCAACTTTATTGGACTTTGGTTTCAATGGATGGGGACTAAAATTTGCAGCAAATCACGATAATCAAATCAATAACAAGCTCTACAAAAAGTCCATCTTTAATTCTGATGTTGAATATAAGAATAATCTAAACTTTATACTAGAAGGTGGATCCATCGAAACAGACGGAAAAGGCACTTTACTTACTACTTCTCAGTGTTTGCTTGCTCCTAACAGAAATCAGCCCTTAAATAGAGAGCAAATAGAAGAGCATTTAAAAAGTGTTTTAGGAATTAACAGGGTGTTGTGGCTCAATTATGGCTTCCTTGCTGGTGATGATACTGATAGCCATATTGATACGCTAGCACGTTTTTGCGATGAGGACACCATTGCTTATGTAAAATGTGATGATGTAAATGATCAGCACTATTTTGAACTAAAGCAGATGGAGGGTGAATTACAGTCGTTCGTTAAATCCGACGGAAAGCCATATAATCTTTTACCCTTACCAATGGTTGATGCTTTATATGGCAATAACGGTCGTTTACCAGCTACTTACGCCAATTTTTTAATTATCAATAATGCTGTTCTGGTGCCAACTTACGGTACAACAAAAGATGAGATTGCAAAGAGCCAACTTAAAAAGCAATTTCCAGATAGAGAAATTGTTGGAATCGACTGTAGAACATTAATTAAGCAGAATGGATCTCTTCATTGTATAACCATGCAGTTTCCCGAGGGGTTTATACGATAGTTGTTTTAACTTAAAAGGAATCATTAATTGTAGTTATTATGAAAGTAGGAATCATACAACAAGCAAATAGCTCTGACATAAACAGTAATATAATTAATCTTCAGGATAAAATACGAGCACTTGCAAATGAAGGTGCTGAGTTGATTGTCATGCAAGAGTTGCATAATGGTTTGTATTTTTGTCAGACAGAAGACCCTGATGTTTTTGATCAAGCTGAGACAATACCAGGGCCGTCAACTAACATATTTGGAAATCTCGCAAAGGAGCTTGGGGTTGTTATTGTACTTTCGCTATTTGAGAAGCGTGCAGCAGGACTTTATCATAATACTGCTGTTGTAATTGAGAAAGATGGTACAATTGCTGGAACATATCGTAAAATGCATATTCCTGATGATCCTGCATATTATGAGAAGTTTTACTTCACACCCGGAGATTTGGGCTTTCACCCTATAGATACATCTGTGGGTAGGCTAGGGGTACTTGTATGCTGGGATCAGTGGTATCCTGAAGCTGCAAGACTTATGGCTATGTCGGGAGCAGAAGTGCTGATATATCCCACTGCAATTGGGTGGGAATCTACCGATGATGATGATGAGAAACAACGTCAGCTTGATGCGTGGATTACAATTCAACGCGGGCATGCTGTAGCAAACGGAATTCCAGTAATTGCAGTTAATCGCACTGGATTTGAGTCCGACCCTTCAGGAGTTACGAATGGTATCAACTTTTGGGGAAACAGCTTTATTTGTGGCCCACAAGGTGAGTTCCTTTACCACGCCGATGAAGGAGAAGGAACACGTATTGTTGAGATTGATAAAAAGAGAACAGAGAATGTTCGCCGTTGGTGGCCATTCTTCCGTGATCGCCGTATAGATGATTATGATAATCTTATAAAACGTTGGATAGATTGAAGTAACTAAGAATAGATTGAAATAGCAAATTAATCAGTTTATCTTATTAAAAATATAAAAAGGCCGCTCCATAGTAATGAGGCGGCCTTTTATTGAAATTAAAAACACACACATGAAAGTTATCTGCGACCGGAAGAGCTTCGTGTATTTGTTGAGCTAGTGGCAGTAGGTTCACTGCTGCTTCTGCTAGAAGTAGAGCTTGATCTCACAGTTGATGTTCTGTTGCTATTATTAGTGCTGTTTTGAGATCTAACAGTAGCGCTTCTGTTAGTTGAGCTCCTATTGTTATTAGTATTGCTACTTGTTGGATTCACAGTTGAACTTCTATTATTGTTAGTACTACTTCTGTTTGCAGGGTTTACTGTTGCATTCCGGTTTGAGGTATTGTTTCTGTCAGTTTGAGTTGTAGGAGAATTTCTAGTATTAGTTGAGTTTCTATTAGTAGAAGTGTTGCTGTTATTTGGATTAACAGTCGTATTTCTGTTTGTACTACTATTTCTCTCGGTTGAATTTACAGTTGCATTTCTATTTGTACTACTATTCCTTTCGGTTGAGTTTATATTTGCATTTCTTGTTGTTGTTGTACTGCGGTTTGTTGAAGTATTTCTGATAGATTCATTAACCGTTGCATTACGACTTGTGCTACTATTTCTTGCTCCGGATTCTGGACGATAAATAGTTACTGCATTATTGCTAACTCTGGTGCTTCTTCCTGAGGTGCGGTTGTTATTGCTTTCAAGTTTATGAACCGTTGCTCTTCTACCAGATGTCCTTTCGTATTCACTGCTGCTAGGACCGCTGTAGTAGCGATTGTTATTATATATATAAGTGTTATTAATAATAGTTGTACGGTTATATATTGCTGGAGTGTATCTGTTATAATATCTATGCATATTTCTATGATACATTCTATTATGTGGTAAAAATGTCCAGTAACTACCTGGTAGATTTATATTGATGTTTATATTAAGTCCCGGAGACATTGGAGCCCATCCGTAGTATCCACCACCACTTCTCCACGAAACCCAAGCAGGTGCCCACTCATACCCTGGTACCCAAGCCCATCCATAATAATCATCGTGGTACCATCTACCATAGTGGAAAGGAGCCCAACCCCATGAGTAATTTGACACCCAAGTGTTACCATAGTCGGTCATCACCCAATATCCATTTGTTGCATAAGGATGAAAGTCTCTTCCTACATTTGGAACCCAAACCCGGCCATAATGACCATTGTTGATCCATCTTCCGTGCGGTCTTAATTCATTGTAAAAAACGTTGAAATTTATTCCGCTGTTACTATAGTTATCGTAATATTCTTCTTCGTAGTAATTATCATATCCCTGTGAGTACATTTCTCTTGAAGAGAAGCAGGATGTAAGTAGAAGTGCGAGTATTGCTAGAACTAGTGGGTGTTTAAATGTTTTTGCTTTCATATCCGTATGTTTTAATAGGGTGAAACATCAATTATTTAACACTATGACCATAATTTAAAACAATGGTTTAACATCTTAGCTCTTTTTGAGACCAATTGTCATAGTATTTAATATCCAAAATATAGATTGTTTTTATATGTTGATTAATTGTGTTTTTAACTACAAAAGAAAAGGGCTCAAATCAGAATATTCTAAATTTGAGCCCTTATATGTAGTATGTTTTTGTAAACTATACAGATCTTATTTAAATACCTGATCAATTCCAGAGAATCCCATAAATGCCATAGCAATAACTCCCGCAGTAATTAGCGCTATTGGTATACCCTGCATTGTTTTTGGCACTTTAGTAAGTGCAAGCTGCTCGCGAATGCTTGAGAATATAACTAATGCCATTGCATATCCAATAGCGGTGGCAACAGCATAAATAACTGATTCCAGCAGATTGTATTCTTTTTGAATAACCAGAATAGCCACACCCAGAATAACACAATTTGTTGTAATTAGTGGTAAGAAAACTCCGAGAGCTTGATATAGTGATGGAGAAATCTTCTTAAGAACTATCTCAACCAATTGAACCAAAGAGGCTATAACTAAAATAAAAGTAATTGTCTGAAGATATTCAAGTCCATATTGCTCGAGAATGCCTTTCTGAACAAGAAAGGTAACTATTGTAGCTATTGTTAGCACAAACATAACAGCCAGTCCCATCCCAACTTCTGTATCTACTTTTTTAGAAACTCCCAAAAAGGGGCATATTCCCAAAAATTGCGAGAATACAACGTTATTAACAAAAATAGCGACTATTATAATTCCAATTAGTTCCATAATGATAATTATTTAGTTTGTTTTTGCTCTGCTCTGAAGCTTGTTAAATACTGCAATTAGATAGCCTAGAACAATAAAAGCACCTGGTGCTAATACGAAGATTAATGATCCAAAGTGTTCGGGATAGATATTGAGAGAAAATACTTTACCTGTCCCCATCAATTCTCTTAAAGCTCCTAAAATAGTAAGAGAAAGCGTGAAACCTAAACCCATGCCTGCACCGTCAAAAATAGATGAGGTTACGCTATTTCTAGAAGCAAATGCCTCAGCACGCCCTAATACAATACAGTTTACAACTATAAGGGGTAAGAATATTCCAAGGCTATCCACTAAAGCTGGTACATAAGCATTCATTATCATCTCAATAATAGTAACAAATGCTGCAATTACAACAATATATGCTGGTATACGCACCATATCAGGAATTAAGTTTTTTAATAATGATATTACAGCGTTTGAGCAAATTAGAACAAACATTGTTGCTAATCCCATACTCATTCCGTTAATAGCAGAGCTGGTAGTTGCAAGTGTAGGACACATTCCTAAGAGCAATACAAGGATAGGATTCTCTCGTATTATTCCATTAAAAAGCACGCTTAAATTTTTATTCATTGTATTTTTCCTCCCAGTTAATTGTCATTATTGTCTTCGATATCAGTAGTAGCACTTGAATAGGAGTCTGTTTTACTTCCACTGTAGGCACTGTAAGCTTTGTTAATAGCATTAAGAAAAGCTCTAGATGTAATTGTTGATGCTGTTATTGCATCTATATCACCGCCATCGTTTTTAACGGCCAATGCACCTAAAGACATATCTCTTCCAATAATCGATTTGCTATTTGATTCTATATCCTTAAACCAATCACCCATTTTAGACCCCAATCCTGGTGTTTCGGCATGTTGCAAGATTTCATAGTTTACAACTTTGTCATCCATGTCAAAACCAACCATAATTTGAATCTCACCAGCAAAGCCGTTTGCAGAGCTACTAATTGCGAATCCTACAACCTCATCATCTTTTGTGGCAGGGTATACTAAAAGAGAATCTCCACCTTCGCCAACAATCATATAAGATTCAGCAACAGGGTCATTGTTAAACTCTGGTACTACTTCACCAATTGCATTCTGAAGCTTCAAAGCCTTTGCTTCAGCAATAGGCTTAGCAGTCATTTTGTTAACCTGTGCCAATAATAAAGCCACAGCAAGGCATATTATTGATAGCGACAAGAACATATTTTTAAATGTTGATTTTAATTTAGCCATTTTTTACAACCTCCCCGAATCTTTTAGGTGATGTATAACTATTGATTAATGGAGTAAAAGCGTTCATTAGAAGTATTGCAAATGATACCCCTTCAGGATAAGCTCCCCAGAGACGAATTGCCATTGTAATAAAACCTATTCCAATACCGTAAATAATCATTCCTTTTTTAGTCATTGGAGATGTTACATAATCAGTTGCCATAAAACAGGCCCCAAGCATTAATCCTCCCGAAGCAAGATGAATAATAGGATTGTATAACTCTAAAGGATTAATTAGATATAATACTCCTGCAAAGAGTGCAACTGTTACAAGAATTGAAACTGGGATATGCCAAGTTATCACCTTTTTCCAAATCATATAAATTAACCCAATAAGAATGGCCAGAGCACTCATCTCACCTATAGATCCAGATTCAAGTCCTAAAAACATTTGTTGTAACGAAGGCAATGATTCAGGGTTATATTTTAGAACACCCAATACAGTAGCCGAGCTCACAGCATCAGTTGCTTCTGCAAATGCTGGCATAGGCCATGTAGTCATTTGAGCGGGAAATGAGATTAATAAGAATATTCGTCCCGCAATGGCTGGGTTAAAAATGTTGTTCCCTAATCCTCCAAAAGATAGCTTTACTACTCCTATTGCAAATAGACATCCAAGTGCTAATATCCATAATGGTAAATTTGATGGTACATTAAAAGCTAAAAGTACTCCTGTAATAATTGCCGAACCATCGAAAGCCGAAGGAGTCTTTTTTATCAGGTATTTAACTATTACATATTCAAACAAAACACAGAAAACCACAGCAGAAAGAGTGATTATCAGCGCATCAAGTCTGAATACATATAAAGCTGTAATAAATGCCGGAATTAATGCTATAAGCACATGATACATGTTTCTCTCAATCGAATCACCACTGTGTATGTGTGGTGAAGGAGAGACAATCAGTTTATTTTCCATATCTAATATTGTTCTGCTTTAATTTTTTCTTGTCCTAATAATAGTACTAACTTTCCCTTTACCCAATTTTATGTAATCGAGTAACGGACGGTGCGACGGGCATGTAAAACTGCAAGAACCACACTCGATACAGTCAGTTATATAATTCAATTCCGCTCTATCCCAAACCTCATATTCGGTTAAATTCATCAAAAGAGTTGGGTTAAGTCCCATAGGGCAAACCGTAATGCATTTTGTACATCTTATACAATCGCTCATTACTTTTCTCTTAGCTGCAATAGTAGGAATAATCAATACCCCCGAAGTCCCTTTAGTAACAGGAATTTCAATACTTGCTAAAGCTTTACCCATCATAGGCCCGCCACTCACTATCTTACCTGTTCCATCTGGTAATCCACCTGCTTCATCAATAAGATTGTTTAAAGGAATTCCTATTCTAGAAAGGAAATTAGAAGGCTTGCTTACATGGTCGCCTGTAATTGTTACTACACGCTCCACAAGTGGTTTGTTTTTCTGTACCGCCTCATATACTGCGAATATTGTGCCCACATTTTGAACAACTGCTCCCACCGAAATTGGCAGTGAGCCGCTTGGAACCTGACGTTTAAGTAAGGCGTCAATTAACTGCTTCTCTCCGCCTTGAGGATATTGCACTTTTAGCGGTTGAATCTCAATGTTAGGATATTCTTTAGATAATTTCTTGAACCCCGAGATAGCATCTTTTTTGTTATTCTCTATGCCAATGATAGCCCTACTTACATTTAAAGCTTTCATTACAATAGTTGTGCCTACTAATATCTCTTCTCTCTTCTCAATCATAAGTGCATGGTCTGATGTGAGATAAGGTTCACATTCAACCCCATTGATGATTAAGATCTCAGGCGTAGTCCCAGGAGGAGGAGTAAGCTTTATGTGAGATGGAAATGTTGCACCCCCCATACCAACTATACCGGCTTTTTCTATTTTGCTCAGAATTTCAGTTTGGGATAAAGTACATTCTTTTTTGATTGTTTTGCTTCTGTCAATCGACTCTTCCCATTCGTCGCCTTCACAGTTTATAAAAACCGCATCTCTTCTGTAGCCGCTAGAATCAAGAGCTTTATCAATTTTCAGTACCGTACCAGATACAGAAGAATGAATGTTTGCTGAAACATAGCCAACGCTCTTGCCAATCTGAGTCCCTACCTTCACTTTATCCCCTCTTTTAACAATGGGCTGACAAGGTGCACCTATGTGCTGACTCATAGGAATCACTACCTGTTTAGGTATTGCAATGGGTTGTATTGCTTTTCCGGCCGATATTTTCCTTTCTTTTGGATGAATACCGCCTAGTCTGAATGTTTTTAACATATATTCTTAACTTACAGGTTAAACAGATACTGCAACCGGCTCATCTTTTGTAGCCAGAGGCCTATCCTTTTTTGGTGGAAAATTTAGTTCTAGTATCGAGTTAGTAGGACAAACTGGTACACATTTCCGGCACAGTCTACATTTGTCATCAATGATAAAGGCTAGGTTGTTTTCAATAGTTATAGCCTCAAATGGGCATACTTGTTGACACTTTGTGCAGCCAATGCATGCCACTTCGCATGATTTCTTGGCAACTCCACCTTTGTCTTTATTCACGCAACTTACATATATGCGTCTAGATTTAGGTCCCTGCTTTCTTAGTTCAATTATATCCTTGGGACAAGCTTTAACACAAGCACCGCATGCAGTGCACATATCCTCAACTACCTCAGGTAGCAAAGTCTCGGGGTTTATATGAATTGCATCAAAAGTACATGACTCAACACAATCTCCAAGACCGTAACACCCAAACGAACAGCCTGTATCTCCACCATATAAAGCGGAGGCAATCGTGCAATTAGAAACTCCATCATAGAGATTCAATCTGGGTCGATTATCGCATGTTCCATTACAACGGACTACCGCTATTTTTTTTACTGCTATTGGAGCTTTTTGACCAAGTATCTCGGCCACTGCATCCATAGTTTTTTGTCCACCTACTGGACAGTTTAAATCACTTAATGTCTCTGCATTAACGCATGCAGCTGCAAACGAAGCACATCCGGGGAATCCGCAACCACCACAATTGGCAGCTGGTAAAGCATCTTGAACCTCCTGTATGCGAGGGTCTTCTTCTACTTTAAATTTTTGTCCCACCATATAGAGAATTGTCGCGCTTCCCGCACCAATAACTCCTAATGTTGCAACGGCAGATAGTAATACACTCATAATATTAATTTGTTTTTTTAATATTGAATCTAAACGAACTTGCCATTCTGTTTCTGAAAAAATAGAGAACGCAATAATAAGGAACCAGAGCAACCAAAGAAGCCAATGCCGCCTCTATATCACTTAAATTCCAAATTCTAAGGGAAACAACTAAAACAAGAATAAGAAATAGCAGTGGTAACACAAATGCCCAAAAAACAGCTTTGTAGCCAATTGATTTTTTGCCTTCAATTAATACTTTTTCGTTTTCATGAAACATACCTGTGTAATCCCATATATCAACTAACTTTTCTTTTGAGTCGGAAGCCATACAGGCTGCTCTTGCGTGACAATCACTGCAGGCCGATTTTTGTAGTATTCGAACTGTTATGTTATTGCCTTTTACTTTCTCAATTATTCCTTCGTGTTCAATCATGAATCACTGGTATAATAAAATTCTTATTTAATTAATGTGTCTAACTTGCCACAAAGTTAAGTATTATTTTTGTGATTATTAAAAGTATTAATGAACTAAATCCCATCACTATTGTTAATATAAGTTTGCAATTTGCATACAATTGCTATAGACGGTGTTGATATACTACAATTAAATAATATAACCCTATTTTTCGACGAACATTTAGCTCTATTTTATTGTTAAAATGTAGTGTTGTAGCTAAGTCAACAGTTTTTTATTATATTTTAATACTTCTATTCCTATGATTTTTGATATTGAGATGATTCGCAAAGTTTATGAACAACTTCCTTCTAAAGTACAGCAAGTTAAAGATGTACTCCAAAGACCTTTAACTTTAACTGAGAAAATTCTTCTTACTCATCTTTCAGCCGATGTGCCTGTAAGAAATTATAAACGTGCAAACGATTATGTGAATTTTGCTCCCGATCGTGTGGCTATGCAAGATGCAACTGCTCAGATGGCATTGCTTCAGTTCATGAACTCTGGAAGAACATCTGTTGCCGTGCCTTCTACTGTTCACTGCGATCATCTAATACAGGCTTATAAAAACGCTTCAACAGATCTTGAAACAGCAAAGATAACCAATCGAGAGGTATTTGATTTCCTTCGTGATGTATCCAATAAATATGGAATTGGTTTCTGGAAACCAGGAGCAGGTATCATACATCAGGTAGTTCTAGAAAATTATGCTTTCCCAGGTGGAATGATGATTGGGACCGACTCACATACACCCAACGCGGGTGGTTTAGGCATGATCGCTATCGGTGTAGGTGGCGCTGATGCTGTTGATGTGATGGCCGGCATGCCTTGGGAGTTGAAAATGCCAAAACTTATTGGTGTTAAGCTAACAGGTAAACTATCTGGATGGAGTGCCCCCAAAGATGTAATTCTTAAGGTTGCAGGTATACTCACGGTAAAGGGTGGAACCAATGCTGTAATTGAATATTTCGGCGAAGGTGCAGAATCTCTTTCAGCCACAGGAAAAGGAACTATTTGCAATATGGGTGCCGAAGTTGGTGCAACAACATCAATTTTCCCATTCGATCACAAGTCGGCCGAATATCTTAATCATACAGGTAGAAGTGAAGTAGCTGATGAAGCTATGAAGGTTATACAACACCTCAGGCCCGATCCTGAAGTGATTGCTAATCCCGAGCTTTATTACGATCAATTAATTGAAATCAACCTTTCAGAGCTAGAACCACATATAAACGGTCCATTCACACCAGATGCAGCATACACAATTTCCGAATTTGGCGAAGCTGTAAAGAAGAATGGCTGGCCTAGAAGGATGGAGGTTGGCTTAATTGGCTCATGTACCAACTCATCTTATGAAGATTTAACCAGAGCAGTTTCCATAGTTAAGCAGGCTGCAGAAGATGAAGTACCTGTAAAAGCTCAATTCCTTATCAATCCAGGTTCAGAGCAGATAAGATATACTGCCGAGCGTGATGGCATCCTTCAGGTTTTTGAAGATGCAGGTGCCACCATCATTGCAAACGCTTGCGGTCCTTGTATAGGACAATGGAAACGTGATGATGAAACAGCTAATGATCGTGTAAATTCAATTGTAACGTCATTCAACCGTAATTTTGCTAAGCGAAATGATGGTAATCCAAATACACATGCATTTGTTACTTCTCCTGAGTTGGTTGCAGCATTAACCATTTCAGGCGATCTATGCTTTAATCCTTTAACTGATACTCTCTTAAACGAGAATGGTGAAGAGGTCAAACTCAAAGAGCCACATGGTTTTGAATTGCCCCCTAACGGGTATGACGTAAAGGATGCAGGATTTATTGCACCTTCAGAAAATGCTAATGAAGTAAAGATCAATATCGATCCTGAATCAAACAGATTGCAAATTCTAGAACCTTTTGCACCTTGGCATGGAAATGATTTAACAGATTTGCCTCTTCTCATAAAGGTTAAGGGCAAATGCACAACCGACCATATTTCAATGGCAGGCCCATGGCTTCGCTTCAGAGGTCACCTCGATAATATTTCAGAAAATATGCTCATCGGTGCTGTAAATATATTTAACGATCAAACAAATACAGTTCTAGATCCAGAAACAGGAGAGTATATGACTGTTCCTGGTTTAGCCCGAAAGTTCAAGGCTCAAGGCTTAGGATCTGTTGTTGTTGCAGAAGAAAATTATGGTGAAGGATCAAGTCGCGAGCACGCCGCAATGGAGCCTCGTCACCTTAATGTTAAAGCAATACTTGTTAAGTCGTTTGCTCGTATCCACGAAACAAATCTGAAGAAACAAGGAATGTTGGCCCTCACATTTATCAATCACAGCGATTATGACAAAATCAGAGAGGGTGATAAAATAAGCATTTTAGGTCTAAGAGAGTTTACTCCAGGGAAGAATCTCACATTAGAGCTTCTTCACACAGATGGAACAAGGGAGTCTTTTGAAGTAGCTCACACATATAATGAGCAGCAGGTAGAATGGTTCAAAGCCGGAAGTGCATTAAATGCGATGAAAAAATAATGTTGCCTTTTTAAATTTAACACATGCAAATTATAATGAATAAGGGTAAGATGATCGTTCCCGATAATCCCACCATTCCTTTTATTGAAGGAGATGGCATAGGCAAAGAGATCACTACTCAAGTGCAAAAAATATTAGACTCCGCTATAGAGAAGTCTTATAACGGAACAAAAAATATAGATTGGCTAGAAGTGCTGGCAGGAGAGAAAGCGTTTACGGAAGTAGGCACTTGGTTACCTGCTCAAACAATAGATGCTTTTCGCAATCATCTGGTTGGTATAAAGGGACCCTTAACCACTCCTGTGGGAGAAGGTATAAGGTCGCTAAACGTTGCCCTCAGGCAGGAACTAGATCTTTATGTGTGTTTACGACCAGTTAGGTGGTTTAAAGGAGTGGCAACCCCACTTTTGCACCCCGAGAAAGTAAATGTTACTATTTTCAGAGAAAACACAGAAGATATCTATGCGGGTATTGAGTGGGCAGCAGGAACCCCAGAATCAAAGAAAGTCCTCGATTTTCTACAGAACGAGATGGGGGTAAAGAACATTCGTTTCCCAAACAGCTCTTCATTTGGTATTAAGCCAGTGTCTAGAGAAGGAACAGAACGATTGGTGCGCTCGGCAATAGAGTATGCCTTAGAAAATCAATTGCCATCTGTAACATTGGTGCATAAAGGCAATATAATGAAGTTTACCGAAGGTGGATTCAAAAAGTGGGGTTACGATCTTGCCGAACGTGAGTTCCCCAATCAAACTTTCACAGAACATAGATTCAATCAAATTAAGGTAGAGAAGGGGCTCAATAAGGCAGTAGAAATGTATAATGATGCAATAGAGTCTGGCAAAGTATTTATAAAGGATGTTATTGCCGATGCTTTCTTGCAAAACACGCTCCTCAAGCCCGAAGAGTACTCGGTCATTGCTACTCTCAACTTAAATGGAGATTATATCTCCGATCAGCTTGCAGCAATGGTAGGAGGAATAGGTATCGCGCCAGGTGCAAATATCAATTATCTTTCTGGTCATGCCATCTTTGAAGCAACTCATGGCACCGCCCCCGATATTGTTGGCAAGGATCTTGCCAATCCATGCTCAATGCTACTTTCGGGCGTAATGATGTTAAACTATTTAGGGTGGGTAGAACCAGCTAATCTGATAACCTCATCTTTAGAAAAGTTATTCGAAGACGGCTATGCCACTTCAGACCTTGCACGTTTTATGGAAGATGGCAAACCTCTTTCAACATCTGAGTTTTCATCAAAAGTGATTGAATACCTCTAAAAATAACCGTTTTATTTAAACAAAAAGAGTACTCCCTATGTTAGAACTACAACAGATTTTAGTGCTATTCTAAAACTGAATCATAAGTGCAATAAGATAATTAAAACATATATAAAAAATCAACAATGTAATCATATGAATAATAATGAAATAACTAAAATCTTGTCAGAGTCAATTCTGTTTACAAGCGAAATCGACAAAGAGTTATTTAACAAAATGGGAGTAAAGCGAGGACTGCGTAATGATGATCATTCCGGGGTTCTGGCAGGACTAACTCGAATTGGCGATGTTGTAGGATTCGATAGACAGGCAGACGGAAGTTTAAAGCCAATTCCTGGAAAACTTTACTATAGAGGTCTCGATGTTGAAGAGCTGGTAGCCGGTGTGCAAAAAGAGGATAGACTAGGATTTGAAGAAACAATTTTCCTTCTTCTTTCAGGGCGTCTTCCAAATAAGACCGAATTAGATGCCACTCAAAATCTAATTGCACAAACCATGCCCTTGAATCATACAGCTACAATGAATATTCTTGCTCTTCAAGGTAAAAATATAATGAATATTCTTGCCAGAAGCGTACTCGAACTGTATGTATATGACGAGAATCCCGATGATATCTCACGCGAGAATCTGATAGGCCAAACAATCAATCTGATAGCTAAATTTCCAACAATCATTGCCTACGCATATCAGGTGTTAAGACACGATGTCAGAGGTCGCTCACTTCATGTACGCTTGCCTTACCCCGATAAATCTGTAGCCGAAAACTTCCTCTTTATGATGAAGGGTCACAATAAATATACAGAACTGGATATTAAGATACTCGACTTAGCGCTTGTCTTACATGCCGAGCACGGTGGAGGTAATAACTCAACATTCTCGGTTCGTGTAACAAGTTCAACCGAAACCGATACATACTCGGCTATAGCTGCCGGAATTGGCTCTCTAAAAGGTCCTCTTCACGGTGGAGCTAACGTAAAGGTAATGAGTATGCTCTCTGATATGAAGAAAAAAATATCCGATTGGACAGATGTTAATCAAGTTGATGATTACCTCCGCAAGGTTTTAAATAAAGAAGAGTTCGATCGTACAGGACTCATTTACGGAATTGGTCATGCTGTTTATACAATCAGCGATCCTCGCACAGCACTTCTTAAAGATATGGCAAGAGATCTTGCAAAAGAAAAAGGTCGTGAAGATGAATTCGCATTCATGGAATTAATCGAAGAGCGTGCTATAGTAGTTTTTATGGAAGCTAAAAAACGTACAGCTAAAGGTAATGTTTGTGTTAATGTTGATTTCTATTCAGGATTCGTATATGATGCAATTGGCTTACCTTCAGAAGTATATACTCCGCTTTTTGCAATGGCTCGTATTGTAGGCTGGTCGGCTCACCGTATTGAAGAGATGAACTTTTCAAGCAAGCGACTAATTCGCCCTGCATATAAGAATGTTCGTGAGATTCAGAACTTTATCCCACTAAGCGATAGAAAATAGAATTTATATCAAATGATTAAGTGTTGAAGTTGAATATTATTAATCAGCTTCAACACAATTGTCTAAATATATACTGAAAGTTATATTATAATGCAGAAAATTAAAGTAAAAAACCCCGTTGTAGAACTTGATGGTGACGAGATGACCCGTATAATCTGGTCTTTTATAAAAGAAGAACTTATCCTACCATATATCGATCTGGACATAAAATATTACGATCTCAGCATACAACATCGCGATGCTACAGATGATCAGGTAACCGTAGATGCCGCCGAGGCAATTAAAAAATACAATGTAGGAATCAAGTGTGCTACAATAACACCCGATGAAGCCAGGGTTGAGGAGTTCGGTCTAAAGAAAATGTGGAGATCGCCTAACGGTACTATTCGTAATATTGTAGGTGGCACCGTTTTTCGCGAACCAATAATCTGCAGTAATATACCTCGCTATGTGCAAGGGTGGACCCAGCCAATAATCATTGGTCGTCATGCTTTTGGCGATCAATATCGTGCAACCGATACAGTTATAAAAGGCAAGGGGAAACTCACAATGACATTCACTTCAGAAGATGGCAATACGCAAAGCTGGGATATATACGATTTTAAAGGTGACGGCGTAGCAATGGCTATGTACAACACCGACGAATCTATATACGGATTTGCTCGCTCATCTTTCCAAATGGCATTAAATAAGAACTATCCTCTATATATGTCCACCAAAAACACTATCCTAAAAGCTTATGACGGTCGTTTTAAAGACATCTTTCAAGAGGTTTATGAAAATGAATTTATAGACGAGTTCAAAAAAGCGGGATTAACTTACGAGCACCGACTTATAGATGATATGGTAGCCGCTGCCATGAAATGGAATGGCGGATTTGTATGGGCATGTAAGAATTACGACGGTGATGTGCAGTCTGATACTATTGCACAAGGGTTCGGCTCACTTGGTATGATGTCATCTGTGCTAATTACACCCGACGGTAAAACTGTTGAAGCTGAAGCCGCACATGGCACTGTAACCCGTCATTATCGTCAACATCAGCAAGGTAATGAAACCAGTACAAACCCAATAGCGTCAATCTTTGCATGGACAAGAGGACTTGCTCATCGTGGCACCTTAGATAATAATCAGGAGTTGGTGAATTTCTGTAATAAGCTAGAGCAAGTTTGTATTCAAACTGTTGAAGGAGGCGAGATGACAAAAGATCTTGCAATTCTGGTATATGGTTCTGATATGCAGCGCAACAACTGGCTAACTACAAAAGATTTCCTCGATGCACTTAAAAGGAATCTCGAAAAAGCACTTAAAGATTAAGTTTAAAGTATGTATTGTCACTTTAGCATAAAGTGAATATTTTTTTTTGAATAAAATATACTTTAGACATTAAGTTTTAGCTTACATAATTATATAACAAATTAGGGCGACTCCGTAAACGGGTCGCCCTAATTATTTATAAACAAGATTTATTATTGAAAAGAAAATTAGTCCTCTTTCTCTTGCTCCTCATATTCCTTAAGCAGCTTTTCCTGTATATCAGAAGGAACAAGTTCATAACCCGAGAGCTTCATAGAAAACGAACCTCTACCACCGGTGATAGAGCTCAGTGTAGTTGAGTAATTACTCATTTCCTTTAAAGGCACCTTAGCATTTAGCTTCTCAAAACCTTTCTCACTCTCCATACCCATAATAATAGCTCTGCGTCCCTGAAGGTCACTCATCACATCACCCAAATACTCACCAGGTACCGATACTACAATATTATATATAGGCTCAAGAATCTTTGGAGATGCATTCTTAAATGCAGAGATGAAAGCATGTCTTCCTGCTAGCATAAACGAGATTTCATTAGAGTCTACAGGGTGCATTTTACCATCGTAAACAATAACTCTCACATCACGAGCATATGAGCCAGTAAGCGGACCTTGCTCCATTCTTGCCATAATACCTTTTAGAATAGCAGGTAAGAAACGGGTATCAATAGCACCACCAACAATACTATTTACAAATACCAACTTACCACCCCATTCCAAATTTATTATCTGGGTGTCGCGGTTCTGTATTTTAAATTCCTGACCGTTAAATTTATAAATTTCAGGCAGCGCCATTCCTTCAGTGTAAGGTTCAACAATTAGGTGCACTTCACCAAACTGACCGGCACCACCAGACTGCTTCTTGTGTCTGTAATCTGCGCGAGCCGACTTAGTAATTGTTTCTCTATAAGGAATCTTAGGCTCAAAAAATTCAATCTCAATCTTGTCGTTATTCTCAAGACGCCATTTAAGAGTTTTAAGGTGAAACTCTCCCTGTCCCGAAACAATCGTTTGCTTCAGCTCTTTCGATATCTCAACCAACCATGTTGGGTCTTCCTCCCTCATTCGGTTAAGCGCCTCATTCATCTTTTCAGAGTTAGATTCATTTACAGCCTTAATAGCTCTGCGATAACGTGGTTCAGGATATTTAATAAAATCAAATCTATTCTCAGAACCCTTAGCATTAAGGGTGTTGCCCGTACGTACCTCTTTAAGTTTCACAGTAGCGCCAATGCTGCCCGCATGAAGCTCTACGGCTCTGTTACGCATCTGCCCCGCAACAGTATATAATTGTGCCAATCTCTCTTTAGACTGCCGATTGATGTTTGTAAAATCGTCACCCTCTTTCACAACTCCACACATTACTTTAAAATAACTCACCTCACCAATATGTGGTTCAACAGTTGTTTTAAAGAAATAAAGGCTCGCTGGCTCAGTGTCAACCGGATGCACCTCAACTCCTTCAGAGTTTAGTGGTGATGGCATATCGTCTGGCGAAGGAGCAACCATACTCAGGAAGTTCATAATACGGTGAACGGCCATATTTTTCTCGCCCGAAGAGCAGAAAAGCGGATATAAACTTTGATTAAGCATTCCTTTATGAATACCGTCACGCATCTCTTCTTCAGATAGCGTTCCCTTATCAAAGAATTTCTCCATCAAACCCTCATCATTTTCGGCAGCAGCCTCCAGTAAAATCTGGTAGTAATCTCCTGCTCTCTCTTTCTCATTTTCGGGTATATCTAGCACTTGTGGTGCGGTGGCATCTGGCTCCCAATGATAATATTTTTGTTTCAAAACGTCAATGATACCGTTAAATGTGGCACCACTACCAATTGGATATTGAACAGGTGTAATTTTATTTCCATAAACCTCTTTAAGGCTTGCTAACGTGTTATCATAGTCGGCTTTCTCATGGTCCATTTGGTTAACAAGCAATACTACAGGTTTCTTAAGTGCATCGGCATAACGAAACTGGTTAATTGTTCCAACCTCAACTCCACTGGTAGCATCAATAAGCATCAGGGCCATATCCGTAACATTCAATGCTGTAACTACACCCCCAACAAAGTCATCCGAACCTGGGCAGTCTATAAAGTTCATCAACTTATCTTTCCATTCATACGATATCACAGATGGAAAAACTGAGTATCCATACTCTTTTTCCACCGGAAAATAATCACTTGTGGTATTTCCTCCATCAATGGTGCCACGTCGTCTTAATAGACCACACTCGAAAAGCATAGCTTCAGCGAGAGTGGTCTTACCTGACCCTGAATTTCCAACCAGGGCTATGTTCTTAATTTGGTTTGTTTTGTAAACTTTCATGATAAGAAAATATTATTATTTAATTAATTAATTTATTTGTTTATTCACTCATTGCTTTGCTTTCTACTTTTAAGTGGTATTGTTTTTAATAAATTCGATTTAGTTATATTTAAACTTACGTGTATGTTAATCAGATAATTAGCTGTTCAATAATTAATATTAAAAAAGACTTTGCGTCTTAATAAGACTGGCAAAGTCAAGCTTTACTTTATAAGAATGCAATTTATACAAAAGGGGTCATAAAAAAAAATGAAGTCTTTATGTTATATAACATATACAAAAATTGAATACAATAGTCAATAGCAATGTTTATTAGTTGTTTATATCCTTAGTTGTATTTGCTATAAAATTTTCGAGTAATGGAGCATTATTATAATCAAACCGTAACAGAAGTTGTAAAGAAATTAGATGTAGATTCTACCAAAGGTCTCTCAAGTCAAGAAGTAGAAATAAGAAAAGAAAAATATGGACTCAATAAGCTCGAGTCACATAAGCAGAAGTCGCTCCTCTCCATATTCATAGAGCAATTCAAAAGCAGCATGGTTGTTATATTATTTATAGCCGCCATTGTTTCAGGAGTAATTGGAGTTATGGAAGATGAGGGGCTTATTGAAACTATTATAATTCTTGCAATCCTACTTCTAAATGCCATCATTGGTACAATAGAAGAGCGCAGAGCCCAATCTTCGCTCGAAGCACTAAATAAAATGAGTGCACCTCGTAGTAAGGTGTTACGTGACGGACAAACCACAGAAATATCATCCACAGAAATAGTACCCGGAGATATAGTTGTATTAGATACAGGAGATATTATACCTGCCGATTTGAGGCTCATCGAAGCCGTAAACCTCAAGGTACAAGAGTCGGCCCTCACCGGTGAATCCGTTCCAGTTGAGAAGATAAACGGACAACTAAAAGGTCAAGATATATCACTTGGCGATCGCACCAATATGGCGTTTTCTACAAGCGTTGTCACTTACGGTCGCGGCAAAGGTGTTATTGTAGGAACCGGAATGAATACCGAAGTAGGCAAGATAGCCCACATGCTCCAAAGCACCGACGCAACCGAAACACCAATGAGCAAACGCCTCGAGCAACTTGGTAAGACTCTGGGCTACATTGCACTAATTATCTGTGCTCTCATATTTGGCATAGGTATGTTATATGGCAATAATTGGCTCGATATGTTTATGATGGCTGTCAGTCTTGCCGTAGCAGCAATCCCCGAAGGACTACAAATTGTAGCAACAATAGTTCTGGCAATTGGTGTGCAGCGTCTTGTAAAGCAAAATGCAATTGTGCGTACACTCCCATCAGTAGAAACATTAGGCAGCACCACAGTTATATGTTCAGACAAAACCGGCACCCTCACACAAAACAAGATGACCGTAGTTGAAACCTGGACAAATGAAACTACATCCGATTTCCGAAATACCAATCACCAAGATGCAATAAAGGATAATGAAGAGCTGTCAGGCGATAATGAGCTGTTAGGCGATGAGGAGTTGCTAATTACCTCTGCACTACTTTGTACCGACTCACACCTCAAAGTGCATAACAATGGCGAACATGAGCTCTCAGGAGACCCTACCGAAACGTCTATTGTTGAGCTTGCATTAAAACTTGGATACAATAAGAATGAACTCGAAAATCAATATCCACGTATTCAAGAGATACCCTTCGATTCAGAAAGGAAGAGAATGACTACTATCAATCAAATGGATGAAGGCAAATTTCATGTAAATGTAAAAGGTGGTTTAGACGAAGTACTTAATGTAACCACACATATACTCAATAAAGGTGAGGTCATACCAATTACAGATCAACATAAAGAAACTATAAAGATTGAGAATGAACGAATGGCAAAGTCTGCCCTGCGAGTACTCTCTGTTGCTTATAAAGAAATAAACTCTATTCCCGATAATATAAGTGCCGAAACTATCGAGAAAGACCTTGTATTTATTGGACTATTAGGGATGATAGACCCCGCTCGTCCCGAAGTTATAGAAGCAGTAAGGAAATGTAAATCAGCTGGTATACGTCCTGTAATGATTACCGGCGATCACAAGATTACCGCTGTTGCTATTGCCGATGAAATTGGTATTTTTGAAGAAGGTCATAAAGCAGTTACAGGCACCGATGTTGAAGCGATCGATGATGACGCACTGTTTAATAGCATAGAAGATTACTCAGTTTATGCCCGAGTAGCTCCAGAGCATAAGGTGCGAATAGTAAAAGCTTGGCAGAAGCATGGCGATATAGTTGCAATGACAGGCGATGGTGTAAATGACGCACCAGCCCTTAAGCAGGCCGATATTGGAGTTGCAATGGGCATTGTCGGAACCGAGGTTGCAAAAGACGCATCAGACGTTGTGCTCACCGATGATAACTTCGCAACAATAGTAAGTGCAGTAGAGGAGGGTAGACGCATTTACGACAACATCCTCAAAGTAATTCAATTCCTCTTGTCTGCAAATATGGGAGAGGTGCTCCTTATATTCATTGCCTCAATATTTAATTTTGGTAACCCGTTATCCCCAATATTAATACTTTGGATTAACTTAGTTACCGACAGTCTGCCAGCACTCGCATTAAGCTTAGACCCTGCCGAAAAAGATATAATGACTCGTAAACCCCGAGATCCTAAGAAAGGCTTCTTTACCAAAGGTATGATAATAAGAAT
>JAAZCL010000176.1 GCA_012513315.1 Bacteroidales bacterium
ATACAGATTCAAGATTTATTGATTTTCCATAGTTAATTAAATACTCTAGTCCTTGAACACCCACAGTTTTCCCCCAATACTCCTTCTCTCCGATATACCCAAAAGCTTCACCATCTTTATCATTTAAATTTCTCAATCCCATGACTGCAATTGGCTTATTATTGTGCCACATAGACTTGATAAAGTAATCACTTCTGGTTTTTAAACTTTCAAACCATTTCTCACTTGATTCTCTATCAATATCAGGAGTGGATGTTAGTTCCTTGATCTGAGGATCAGCTAACCATTCCCAAGATTTTTCCAATACATTACGATTAAAATCCTTAAATTCTATTTCAAAAATTTTCCTATATTCCATAACTTATAATTTTTATTCACCTAAAATTAAATTTATCATAGATAACTTCAGCTAGTTATTTACAACTTTCTGTCAATTGTGTAAAATCTCATTTCAAGAATTAGCTCTTGCTTTTAAACTATCCAATAACTCCCCTACATTCTTCCAAGATAGAATCTCTTTAGAAGAAAATTTAACCTTAAATTGTTTCTCTATTGCTACTATTAATTGTATGTGAGTAAGAGAGTCCCATCCATCAATATCATTAGCAGTAGTTTCGCGTCTAAGATTTAGTGATTCTTCATCCAGAATATCTCTAAAAATATTCTCCACTTCTTTTAATACTCTTTCCTTTTCCATATTTTTATTGTTCAAATTGCTGATATATAACTCTCTTTTTCTTTGTATTCACTCACATTAAGTTTAAAATAGTGATTCATAGGGTCATCTACATTTCTAAAACCTAACTGAGTATAATGATCTTGCACCATGCTGTTTTTTGAAGTTGGTATATACTCACTCATTATATTTTTGAAGCCTTTACTGCGAGCATAATCTACTATAGTGTTTAGTGTAAAATTTTCCATACCCCTTTTTAAAACCCTACAACTCATAAACCATGTATCGATAAAAACAGTATCATTATCTTTTTTCTTTAGAATAATGACACATATTAATCCGTTATCTCCAAACTTATCTGAAAGAGTAAAACTAAATGTGTGAAAGTCATCATTTTTCGACATACGTTCCACCTCTGCCTCTGTGTATCTTACCGTACGTAAGTTAAACTGATTGCTTCGTTGCGATAATTGCGATACACGAGGAATATTAAAACTATTAAATGGTCTGACCTCAGACTGCATATTCAGACTTTTAAGATAATCAGCCTCATTTGTAAAATTTGTTTGTATGGAAGCTCTTTGGGCTTCAACCTGATATTGCTTGGTTCTATCTACATCTGTATTTGAATAGGTAGCTGTTTCGAAAAGATTCAAGCTATACAGGTATTCTAAATAATCAGCTGGGTCTTCGGGTAGCTCAGGAACTGTTACCTCCGGCAAGTTTTCGCGTACCAAATTTCTTTCAAATGGGTTATCATCTATGAAAACCATTGAATCAAATCCTATGTTTAGTATAGCCTGGATTTGTCGGATATTATCTGCTTTATTTTCCCAGTTTGCTACAAAAACTGCAATGTCTTCTAATTTCAGCACCATTTCGGGGTGTTTCTCAAACGGTTCTTTTGCAGTATACTCATTGTTTTTAGAACAAACAGCCAGTATAACACCCCTATTTTTTAATTTTAAAGCCCACTGTTGGAACTCTGTAAATGCTTTACCAATACCCAGTTCGTGACCGATCTCTAATTTCTCATATCCATCGTCGCCTACAATACCTCCCCATAAGGTATTATCAAGATCTAGGATTAAGCACTTTTTAAACTTTCCTTCCATAGTGCAAATAATATCTATTGTTCTTGAAGCAATATATGGTAATGATTCTATTGAAAAGACCATTTCGCTACCAATATATACTGCGGGATGAAACATTGCATCTCTTCCAATTTTATTTTGTATTGCAGCTATATCGCAAATAAAAAGACTGGGATTATTAATACTAACATCCATCAAATGAAAATTAAGTTTTCTTACCTGATATATAAAAGAACCTTCAACTCTATTTGCATAGCTTCCAAAAACAGTGTCATCAATTTCGGGATAATTATAGTATATGACTCTTGCACTGGTGTTCTTACTAATAGTCCTTACAAAGTCCAAACGATTTTCAGCTAAGAGATGGCGCTTATCTGTTTCAATTTTATTGTAAGTTGAGAGTAATTTATGTGTAGATTGAAAAACAATAATATAATCTGGATCGAATGTATACAACTCGGAAGTAGCATCTAGTAATTGCCGTTCTACCTGATTGAAGTCAGCTTCAAACATCTCAATATTGAATCCTCTTTCAACGGCAACACCTTTTAAAGCAGTTGTTAAAAATTGGGTAGCTGTATCTCCTAACAGTGCTACTTTTATTGAAGGTAACATTGATATATCTTTTTTGAGATTATTTTTAAGAGTTTTAAAATTACTTAACTTCATAACTACTGGTTATTTATTAAACTATCGAGCATTAAAGTGAATTTTTTAGATCCCATTTCATTAAGATGATTGAAATCGTAATAGTCTTCTTCTGTAAAAACAGGAGAGTCTGAGAAATCATAATACAAG
>JAAZCL010000177.1 GCA_012513315.1 Bacteroidales bacterium
AAAAGTAAATATGTCAATCTACAAAAGCCCATTTCTTGAACCATATACCGGAAGGCTCAGCAGGCATTCTTGCCCAAGGTGCAAACAAAATCAATCGTTTACACTATATATAGATGGAAATACAGTATTAAAGGATAAGTATGTTGTACTATATCCAGATGCTGGTTGTATAGATAAATGGACCAAAAAGATGAAAGAGATAAAACAAAAGGTGCCTGCTAAAATGTCTGTTTCTGATCTTATAGAAAAACACGCAACCACCGCAAAGCTTGAGTATGGTTACGATCTTGCAGATTATATTATTGATAATACTAAAAAAGAAACACTAGAGAAGATGGTTGAGATTAATCCGGCACTGCAAGATTTGATTGATAAGTTGGGGTTGACATATTAGGTATCTGGCGAAATAATTGGTAAATAGATAAATACAATTTGTTTTGCATAATTATGAAAAGTGTAATATGTAAAGACTTTTATGTATATTTGTAATAGAGCTATTTAGATAAGTGAATATAAAATATAGATGTTATGATAATTGCCATTAGAGACCAGATGGGTAGAATATTTTTTGGTGAAGAAGAGTATTTTTTACCGGGGTAAGACTAAATTAAAAAAAGATTATAATGTATTCGATTGCTTTTGATATGTTGATAGGTGACCTTAAAGTAATATAATTTCTTCAATACACTGGTAAGCGTTATCTTACAGAAATTAACGATATGGCAAACCTTTATCGAGCAATTCAAGCCCTTAAAAATGTTGATTGGTTCAAAAAATCTGTAAGAGATTTACGTGCATTCCGTGTTGAAGATTGGAGCGATTTTACTTCAGTTATATAGGAGGATTAGCAATTCTACCTCCTGTTTCAATTATCTTCTCAAAATTTAAAGTATGCTGTAATTACTACAAAGCATCATGATGGCCTTTGTATGTTCAAATCGGACTATACTGATTGCAGATAAGACATTAAACGATATGGGTGAATGGATGAAATATCATAGTTAATTCTAGAGTAAATAACGATTATTTTTAAAATATATAAAATGAAAAAAACACTATTGGTAATTACTGCAGTAATATTATTATTATCTTGTAAATCTGCACAAAAAAACATTTCATCTGTTGAAGTTAAATACTCATCAAATCCTATTTTAGAGGGATGGTATGCCGATCCGGAAGGAATTATTTATGGAGACAAATATTGGATATTTCCTACCTTTTCTGATTATTATGAAAATCAGATTTTCTTTAATGCCTTTTCTTCACCCGACTTGGTAAACTGGACAAAGCACGAAAACATTTTAGACTCATCTGAGGTGAAATGGGCACATAAAGCAATGTGGGCACCTGGAGTTATTGAGAAGGATGGTAAATACTACTTCTTTTTTGCTGCCAATGATATACAAAGCAACGAAGAGGTTGGGGGTATTGGAGTTGCTGTTAGTGATAAACCTGAAGGTCCTTATAAAGATCTGCTGGGCAAACCGCTTATAGATAAAATCGTAAATGGCGCACAGCCCATAGATCAGTTTGTTTTTAAAGAAAACGATAGTACTTACTATATGTATTATGGTGGTTGGAGGCATTGCAATGTGGTATTGCTCAAAAATGATTTTACTGGCATCAGACCATTTCCTGATGGGGAGTTATACAAAGAAGTAACTCCTGAAGACTATGTTGAGGGACCTTTTATGTTCAAAAAAGATGGTAAATACTATTTCATGTGGTCTGAAGGTGGTTGGGGAGGTCCCGACTATAAAGTTGCCTATGCAATTACAGACAATCCATTAGGACCTTTTGAGCGCATAGATACAATTCTTGAACAAGACCCTGAAGTTGCTACAGGAGCCGGGCATCACTCTGTCTTTCATAACAAAAGAACTGATAGTTGGTACATAATTTATCATCGTAGGCCTCTTGAAGAAACTCATCATAATCACCGGGCAACTAGTATTGATATAATGGAATTCGATGATGAAGGTTTTATTAAACCTGTTAAAATGACATTTAAAGGTGTGGCTTCAAACCCATTGTAAGGAATACAAAAGAATGAACTACAAAAAAGCCCGGTTTGTTTAGACTTACAAACCGGGCTTTTTCTTTATTTATTTAGGAGTAACTTTGCTTCATTCAACTTATCATTCCAATCGTTTGATGGCTCAAGAGTATTGAAGTATTTAATTGTTTCTTCTAGCTCATTGAGTTTAGCAAGCGACTCTGCACTGTTTTCATTGTTATACTGTTTGCGAAGAACCCTAATCTTTTCGGCATCCTGAATACCTTCAATTAGTCGCTCAAACCTTATTGAACTGCGTGCATCGGGATATACGATATAGGTGTCGCCAGCGGGCCATGTTCTGTAACGTGAATCAGTTAGTGGATTCTCTACCCATGAGTTGTATGACCAGCGCAGCATTCCGTCAAAATCTCCAGCTACTGTGCGCCAGGCAGAGTAAACTGCTTCTGCGGATTCTGAGAATGTAAACGTATTTGCAAATGGATCGGCACAGCAAACATACCATGTTGTAATTAAACCATTTTCTCTTCTGGCAGCTATGTCTTCTACATCTACTACGCTGCCTGCACCTGCACTAATGTCCTTAATGCCTGGATACTCTTTATAGCTCTTATGGTTATCGGCAAGCGATATTCCTAACTCGGGTGCGGCATCATTCAACACCTTTAATGCTGCTTGCATATCGGCTGGAGAACGCTCGTCCATTGCAATATTGGTTATCTCGAGCCATCCTTTTTCTTTGAGGTGGCGAGTGAAATCTGTAAGAAAGACTGTCCAAACTTCTGTGTATTCGGGCGACTGCGCAGGTAGCTCAAGCGTTACGAGCTCTTTTTTCTCCATATCGTTGTAGTGTAGTTTATTGTTCCAGGTTAGAAGAGAGTAACAGTTGATCATGTTATTTACACCCAGATCCATCATAAATTCAACCCATTTATCGAATACTGTATAATCGAAACTCCAAGTTTGGTCTTCGTTCTTTGTCCAAATAATCATATCTGAATAGGCATCAAAAGATTGATTATTCCATGGATCGATATTTAATGTTGCTGTAATTACTTTCTGACCAGCATCTGCAAGCATTTTCATAAGGGGTCTCATCTTTTCAAAGTGTGCATCACTCCACATTTCGAGATTGTGAACACGTGCCACTGCAGATGGATGTTGCCATAAATCGAGGTGATATACCCATTCTGAGGGTTCGGGAAGGAGTTGATCTACCACTTCAATCTCAATTTCAAACTCTTCTGCAAAGCTTCTATCGGCATATAACTTAAGATTTCCTTTATATACTCCAGCTGCAGCATTGACTGGTATTGAGAAAGTTAGCCAAACTGGTCTTACAGTTTTTGCATCTATATTGAAGTTATCTAAATTATCTAACATATCGGGGGCTAATGATGCGGCGTAATCTTCGGGTTTGCGATGGCCACACCCTTCGGCGAACTCATCGGTCATTACGTAGCGCACAAACCTTGCTTGGGCAATGGAAGCTGGCAAAGTACTTGCTTCTGACGTGAAGCTATCGAATTCTAATTCTACCTGATTTACAT
>JAAZCL010000016.1 GCA_012513315.1 Bacteroidales bacterium
ATTTTGTAGTGTGCGCTTTGTGATATGTAATTTTCTAATTACATCTTCTGCATCAACCCAATCGTGCCAATCGGGTAAATCTAGTTTAGACATAGTTATTCCTCCATTTTAATTAATGGTGGCAATATACGATGCGTTTTAGGGCGTGGGAGGTCAGTTTGTCCAACGATCGTTGGACAAACCATTGGACAAACTCATTTTATTAACATGATATAACTTGAAATAGCCTGACTTAAGATATTATAACTAAGCTGTTTTAACAAAATATCACAATTTATATCTCTATATCTTTCGTATTGCACAATCTTTTTTCTTGGAATTTTGGAAATTTACACCCCATTCATCAACTACCATTGTTCGCACTTATTCAATTCTGCTTGACCTTTATAATAGAAGTTGCTATTATCATCATCGAGTAAATAACTCAATAAATTGTTTTTAGGATAATCTTCCTTGTACAGAGTACATATATTTTCTATATTTGATACAGTATTGCTGTTAAAGTCCTTTATTTTGCAGAAATTAAGTGGAGTTAGATTGACATGGCTCATACCTTGTCCCAATTTCCCTTATAGTTAACATATGGTTGCCTTATGGTTCGCTTATGGTTGCCTTATGTTATAATAAGGAAAACCTAAATGAAATATATGTCAAACATAGGTCAAATATGGACAAGATAATACGCACTTCTGGATTTATTTTTCTTCTCATTCTTTGCAAATGAATTCGGAAAGCGTATATGTTTATGATAGCAAAGCGTGAAACTGCTACAGGGTACAAAAGAAAATTACAAGAAACGGCACACTTATATCTAACACAAACCCGCTGAATAGTGAAACTACCAGAAACTCTTTTCCCGAAAATTTAAGTATCACCGGTAGGGTGGTGTCCATTGTTGTTGCGCCACCCACTGCTATGGGTGCAAGCTTGCCAAAATACTTTACAAAAAATGGGGCAAACAGTAGTGCAATTATTTCACGTATTATATTAGATAATAAAGCAATTGTGCCAAGCTCGGCTCCTTTATACTCAGTAATAAAAATGCTTGATAGTGAATAATATCCAAAGCCACTGCCCACGGCCATTATCTCGGCAATGGTGCGCTCGGGCAGCATAAATGATATTAATGCGCATCCACCAAGTGTGCCAATGATAGTGGATATAGGTAATAGGTAATAAATGGGGTTTATTCTTTTGAAGCTATTGAGTGTCTTTGAGTCGCTGCCAATACTTATTCCCACGCATAGCATAAGGGCGCACAGCACATAGAAGCTAAGCTTAGTGTTGAATATTTCCATTGGGATGATATCAAAATATCCCACGCCAATACCAACAATAAAAAAGGAGACAATGATAATGCTTGTTCTCATAAGCTCATTTTTTTCTACTTTTGATATAGTTCCAAAGCAAAAGAGACATTATAGCACTTCCGGCAACAGCAGCAAGGGTTATAATAAGAGCATCAACTCCAATAGTTGCTAAACCATCAATTATTTGGGGGTTTTGACCAACTTCAATGCCCAAAAGCAAAAGTAGCAGGCATATCAATATCATTATAGCTTTAGAGATAAACCCGGTGTTTCTACGTCTGAGAATGTAACCGAGTATACCTCCTATTAACATAAAAGTTATAACTATAAACATATAGTTTTATATGAGTTAATTTATTTGGCAGAGATTTGATCTAGATATCTCTGAAGATACATTTGGTTAAGTTCATCGCTATCGCCATAGTGTGTGCGGGTCTCTTTCAGCTTTTTATGCATCATTTCTCTAACTTCGGCATATTCGGGGTTGTTATACTGATTATTCAACTCCTTTGGATCGGTTTCGAGATCATACAACTCCCACTCATCAATATCGTAATAGAAGTGTATCAGCTTATATCTATCTGTGGTAACACCATAATGGCGTTTTACCATATGCTCGGCAGGATATTCATAATAAGTATAATATGCAAAATCGCGCCATTCTTTTGTTTTACCTGATACAAGTTTGCGGAACGACTCGCCCTGCATCTCTTCTGGAGCTTCAATGCCTGCATAATCTAAGAAAGTTGGTGCGAAATCGAGATTCTGCACAAGCTTATCAATAACGGTGCCAGCCTTAATTTCTTTAGGATACTTCATTAATATTGGCGTTCTAAACGATTCTTCATACATAAATCGTTTGTCGAACCAGCCATGCTCACCAAGATAAAAGCCTTGGTCGGAGGTATAAACAACAATAGTGTTTTCGGCTAGTCCCGATTCTTCGAGATAATCCAGTAGTTCACCCACACCATCATCAACAGACTTTATTGTGCGCAGGTAATCTTTTATATATCGGTTGTATTTCCAAAGAGCAATCTCTTCATTGGTCATATCGTTATAGTTAGCTATAAACTCTTCATTCTCCGAAGAATATGCAGCCATCCAATCTTCCCTCTGCTGAGGCGTCATTCTGTTTAGTTGATTATGAAAACCGGTGCTATCTCCATTTGGAGCAACAATAAGCTTAAAATCATGACCCCACATTGCATGACCATGTATCTGCATCTCCTGCTCTTTTGCAGCTCTTCCTCTTCCTTCATAATCATCGAAAAAAGTTTCAGGAAGTTCAAAGGTTACATCATCATACAAATCTAAATATTTAGGTGCAGGCAGCCAGTTACGATGAGGTGCTTTTTGGTGATACAAAACTGCAAACGGCTTGTTAGGATCTCGCTTATTCTTTATCCAATCGATAGTCTCTTCCGTAACAATCTCGGTGCAATAACCTTCCTTTCTAACTCTCTCGCCATCAATGTAGAAATCGGGATTATAATAATCGCCCTGCCCTGGAAGCACCATCGAGTAGTTGAACCCCTGAGGAATACCATCAAGATGAATCTTTCCAATCATAGCAGTTTGGTAACCATTAGCCTGCATCAGTTTAGGGAAGTTGGGCTGATCCCAGTCGAACGGCTGAAGATTATCAACTTTTCCATTAACAAAACTGTGTTTACCAGTTAATAGCACAGCCCTACTTGGGGCACTTATTGAGTTAGTAACAGTTGACCTAGTAAACATTGCACCTTCGTTGGCAAGTCTATCGATATTAGGAGTCTGGTTTAAACCATGCCCATAAGCGCTAATTGCCTGATAAGCATGATCGTCGCTCATGATAAAAATAATATTAGGTCGCTGTTGCTCTTTTTCTTGTGTCTGACACGCTGCCAGCAATGCCATTGATCCAACACCTAGGAGTGTTGCTGAGTTTATAAGAATATGCTTCATAAGATTTTACTTTCTTCTGAAATAATAGATGAATTACAAATTTACAATTATATGAGCAATAATTCATAAATATTTTAATTATTCCTACGAAAAGAAATTTACTGCATTATTAAATACAGTTTTAAAAGATTTGTTTAACAGGGTTGTGTCTTTGGTTTTTACAGGAAACGGATTTTCATGACTATAGGGGAAGTTGAAATCTAACAAAGTTATATTTGACATAGCATTTTCTTTGCCCATTGCCTCTAAAACACCACTATGGGGTATTACTTCATCTTGTTGGAGTGTGATGCCCTTAATTTGATTACTAAGTTTAAAGAATGCTTCTTCACGTTCTAACTTATGCCTATCTGCCGAAATCATGCTATTAAACGCATTAAAGGCTTTATCTCTAATCCATCTAAGAGAAGATGCATGTTTTTCTTCATCAAAGGTGTTGATATAATAGTCTTTAATTGTTTGAAATGCAGGCCTATCCATAATGCTTCTTGAGGCTCCCTGCATTGAGTTGAATATGCTACCACCACAAAACATGAAAAGTTTGGTGTTTGAGAAAAGGTTTTTCTGATTTGCTATGAGTGCAACTTGCGACAAGAATGCTCCTATTGAATATGCAAATATATCTATTTTAGTGTCCTCTTTAAATAAAGTGTGACTGCCATTTTTAATCATTTCAAAAAGAGAAGTCAGGTCGGTCCACGTTTGCCTTCCCGACAAGTAAAACCGCTCGGGGTTGTGACTCAGCCTATCGCTTAATGCTACATTTGCAAAACTCATAGATCGGTCTTCAACATACATCTCTTTTCTGAAGTTAAGCAAGGTCATCATTTTACGTGGGTTAGACCATGATAAAGGAGCTCTGTTAATATGAAATGCAATTGGGAACAATATTACTGGTCTACCACTATTGACGCATAAATACTCTGCCCAGGTTAGATATTTTTCCCAGCTTCTTTCATTTAATCCATGCAATAAAACTATAGCACCATTGTAATTCTTTCTTTTGCTTTTGCCTGGTATAAAAACGGGATATAAGAAAGATCTGTTTTCGCTAATGCTGTTGTCGGTTGCAAGTAGCGCATTGTCGCATTCATTATACACACTATTGAAATTAAAGAATTTAATCTCAACATTTGTCTCGCTTAAGTAAATGTTTGTGCCTTGCTTAAAGTTGCTGCACAGAGTAGAATATCTTTCGTTATAAATCATAAAACCCATTTATTATATTCAAATAAACAGGCTATTTCATAGGCATGCAAATTAATGGGAAAAGTGCAGTTGAAATGTGGTAGAATTTAAAATATAGGGATGAAATGAGCTATATAGGGATGAATATTTTTTGGTTTATCATCATTTAAAATCTAAATTTGTAGAGTCTGAACGATATAACTAAAATAAAATTTGATGGGTAATAAATTGGCTGAGTATTTGTACAATAAGAAGAATAATGTGAGAATAATAATTTTCACGGCACTCTTTGCATTGCTTTTTATCAACCTTTTTCAACCCTTTGGATCTAGAAACTGGTATCCAAATATTTCAGACACCAAATACTTCGTTTTTTCGAGCATTATCATACTCACCGGAATGCTGGTTGTAGTTATTAGCAGGGTAATTTTAGTTTCCAGCGCAAAAAAGAACACTTTGCTCTACTGGCATTATGCAATTTGGATTTTATGTGAAATTTTTGCCATGGCTATCTTTTATACACTTTTTTCTATACTGATACCAAAAGATGGCATCGAAAGAGAGATTAGAGAAGTTTTTGAGCAAAGCCTGTATAATACTGCATTGGTGTTATTGCTTCCATACTCAATTAGCTGGTTGTATCTTTCGTGGAAAGAAAAGAGCCAACTATTAGAAAATATAGAACAAGAAAACATTCAAAATAAAGCATCAAAAACACTAATTGCATTTCCGGATGAGAAAGGCGATTTAAAGATTTCTGTTATGCTTGAGAATCTTCTCTATATTGAGTCGGCCGATAATTATGCTACCATATACTACATTAATAAATCGAGCAAATCGCATTACATGATTCGCAATTCACTAAAATGGATGGAAGAGAATCTTGCAATGGATACTCCACTCATAAGATGCCATCGCTCATATATTGTAAATCTCGACAAAGTAAAGATACTTAAGAAAGAGAAAAATGGCATAATGCTGGAGCTAGATGCCGAAAGCACACCCGATATACCTGTTTCTAAAACTTATTATCAGTCGTTTATGGATAAGTTCTCGATGTATTCAGTTTAGCCCTTTTATGTGCTAAGTATAGCTCTTCTATGCACTCAGATTAAACCCTTTTCAGGTACACAGATACAGAACCTTCATTTACTGGGAAGTTTGCATGTCCATCTTCTTCAATAAAGATATCATCCTCAATATGACCCAGTTTATCGTACCAAGCTGAGCCTGCATAGTCGGTGCCCACAAATATTCTTTTTTCACCAGCTTCATCATTACTCATTACAACCACACATCCATCGGGATTATTTTCGTCACCTCGCCTTATCCAGCCAACAATGCTTTCGTGATCAAAATAATCTTCCTGATCGCCATACGCAAAGTCGCGCCTAATATCCAGCAGCTGATCAATTATCCATTGCTGTCCTTCTCTGGCATCTGGCCCCTCAATACCATAATAATCTCCAAAGAATATACATGGGTATCCATCTTTCCTAAGCAGAATTAAAGCATATGCAAGTGGCTTAAACCAATCTAATACATAAAGATCATCATCATGCAAATGCGAATCGTGGTTGTTTACATACGTAACAGCAAGCTGCGGGTATTTGGCTACAATGGTATCGTCTAATATTGTACTCATATCATACCCTGGTCCGTCTAAACTACATAACCTAAAATGGTAGTGAAGAGCAACATCAAAGAGATCTATTCTCTGCTCTACATTTTGCAAGAAAGGATCCATATCCATATCGTCGTAATATGAATACTCGCCAACTATGTAATACTGATCGCCAAACTCACCCCTTACGTGTTCAATAAACTCCTTTATAAACCAATCGCTTATGTGTTTTATGGCATCTAGCCTAAACCCATCAATGCCAGTTTCATTTATAAACCAACTTATCCATCTTTTTAGCTCTTCACGCACATCGGGGTGCTTAAAATCGATGTCGTTGTAAAGGAGGAAATCGAAATTACCGAACTGTTGGCCAACAGACTTATCATCGGGGTCTACACCCTTATTTTCGCCTTCTATTACATATATTGCATCTTTGGGATCGCTGTGGTTATAATCTGTTGCAGAAAAATGCTCCCAGCTCCATTTAAAATCTGAATACTTATTATCTCTACCCGGAAAAGTGAAGCTTGTATAGCTTTCTATCTCGAAAGGTTCGGAGATAACTTCGTTTCTATCGTCGGGATTAACCTCCACCACAGAAAATGTTTGAAGCTCATCACCTCCCCCTTTATGATTTATAACCACATCGGCATATAC
>JAAZCL010000458.1 GCA_012513315.1 Bacteroidales bacterium
AATCATTGTCGAGGGAATCCTCAAACCCGGAAAAACATCTATGAAGCCATATATCCACAACGAAGATATCTACAATTACTATTACTATGTAAATGACCTTTCAAGTAGAGAAAATCGTAAATGGTTAGATAAGATGTACTTTGCACCAATCCACCAAGACGAAATTCGTCGTAATACCAATTTAGTTCAAAACCCTGGATTTGATAATTAATCAAAATCAAGTCATATAAAAGCTACAAGCCCAAACGCTATTAATTAAGTGTTTGGGCTTGTTTATCAATGATTTGAACAAAGCAGTTATTTTTAACACAGATGCTTAAAAGCGGAAGTAGGTGTTTAATAAAAAAAGCGCCCGAATCTCTCCGGACGCTTCACAAACATGCCTTGCAATTGGCAATATTTTCCTAAATACAATTTCATTTCACTTTCCAAATGCCATACTCATACGGCTCAAGTTTGATAACCGATGGCAATATCTCGGTTTTTTTATCCAACAAGTTCACTGCATTTCCGTTTGCAAATTCAATAGGGGTCTTCACCTCTTTAGTTTCATTTTTTGTATTTACCATTATCAGCACCTCTTCATTCTGGCTAGTGCGCAATATGCTCACCACATCAGTAGTGTTGTATGTTTTAATCGCACCCTTCCTCATCGCATCAGACGAAGTGTAAATGCTCATAACGTTTTTATACTCTGCGGTGTATGACGGATTGCTATTCCAATCGAGAACATTTGGTCCGAAGAATGACAATGGTCTGTCGTACCCTATCTCTTGCGAGCTGTAAATCATTGGCGATCCACCCATCGAAACAGAAATAACAAAGGCCGACATAGCACCTCTCTCGCCCTTAAAAGATTGTATGGGCGACTCATCCGAGCTCATATCATGATTAGTACTATATCGCATTCTTTGCTGCCCCTCTTTTAAACCTTCATATTCTTTTCTATGAGTTTCATATAATCCACTGGTACTAATTTTGCCCGCATACAAATCCTTTAGCTTATATGCAAAATCCCAGCCATATAAAAAGTCAAAACCATAAGACAGCAATTCCGCTTTGCCCCCCTCCGCAAGCATCAACAAATCATCCTTCCTTATCTCTTTAAGTTCACTAATTGCTTCCTTCCAAAAATCTCCCGGCACACCTTCAGCATAATCGCACCTATACCCATTTACACCCACTTCGGTAACCCAATACTTCATTGCATCAATCATTGCATCACGCATATCTCGGTTAGAGAAATTCAAATCAGCCACATCTGCCCAATTGAAACCCGCTGGCGAAATAATATTGCCATTAGCATCCTGTGTGTACCAATCTTTATTCTCAATCCACGCATTATCCCACGAAGAATGATTGGCCACCCAATCAAGAATCACCATCATATCCTTCGCTTTAGCTTTAGACACAAGAGATTTAAGATCCTCAAGCGTACCATAATCCTCATTCACCTTTTTATAATCCTTAATAGAGTAGGGCGATCCAATCCCTTTCTCTATGCCCTGCTCATAAATTGGCATAAGCCAGATAACATTAACCCCCAGCTCCGAAATATTATCCAATCGATCTGCAATTGCATTAAATGCATTCCCATGCTCAAACAATCCTGGGTACACCTCATA
>JAAZCL010000178.1 GCA_012513315.1 Bacteroidales bacterium
GACCAGAACATGCTTTCGCAAGGTCGTTATTTCAATCCATTAGTTCCTCTATACTTATTTCCAAGAGGTGATGACTTTGAGAATGTGAAGATTTATGAAAGATACGACTCTGAACGACGTTTCCCTGTTCAACATTGGGAGTACGGAGATCAAGGACTTAGTTTAGAAAACCCATACTGGATAACCAATCGCGAAATATTTAAATCAGATAAGAAGCGCTATATGTTTCATATGAGAGTTCAGTACGATATTCTAGACTGGTTGAATGTAGCAGGACGTGTAAGGATTGATAATACTCAATCTGACATACAGCGCAAACTAAATGCTTCTTCTTTAGAATTGCATACGAACTCACCGAAGGGAAGTTACGATAAAACTGTAGAAGACTATAGCCAAACCTATGCAGATATAATGATTAATATAGACAGGAGATTAAGCGATACCTTCTCTCTTACTTCTAATATTGGTAGTAGCTTTGAAGATCATTATACTACTTCATTAGGAATTGGAGGACGACTATTCACTGTGCCTAACCTATTCTCGGCTTTTAACCTCGACCCAAATCAATCGGGTACATCTGAAGGTTACAGAAGAACACGTAATATAGCACTTTTTGCTAGTGCTGAATTAGGATGGAAGAATATGCTTTATTTATCTGCAACAGGTCGTAGTGATTGGGCTTCACAGCTTGTAAGCGATGGTAAAACATCACCTATATTATATCCTTCAATCGGACTTTCTGGTGTTGTCTCTGAAATGGCAACACTTCCAAAGTTTATTTCGTATCTTAAAGCACGTGCTTCTTATACGGAGGTGGGATCACCAATTTCACAGGTAGGTATTACACCAGGAACTATTACCGACCCAATGAGAGGAGGGACAATAGACCCTATTTCTACTTATCCATATCCAGACTTCAAGGCAGAAAGAACCAAATCTTATGAAATGGGTGTTAATGCTCGTTTTTGGAATGGTAAAATCAGTTTTGATGGCACACTCTATCAGTCTAACACATACAATCAAACATTCCTGTCTAGCATGTCACCCGCCTCAGGTTATTCAGGGTTTTATGTACAAGCAGGAAATGTGCGTAACCGTGGAGTAGAAATGAGTTTAGGCTATGATGATACTTTTGGTAAATTTAGATATGGTACTAATGTAACATTTTCAAGAAACGAAAATAAAATTATTGAAATGGTACACGACTATATCAACCCAATCGACAACACTACAATTACCATTACTGAGCTAACCCTTCAGGAAGCTGGAGGTGTGTATCTAAGAGAGGGAGATTCTATGTCTGATATGTATGTTCAAGGTGTTTTACAAAGAGGAAGAGATGGCAAATTAGTTCCCGAAGGAAACGGTTTTAAAGTTGATAAAAGTCAACGCTTAAAGATTGGTTCAGCCGATCCAGATTTCACAATGGGTTGGTACAATAACTTTGCCTATAAAAATATTTCTCTCGGTGTATTAGTTACAGGACGTTTTGGTGGAATTGTTACTTCATCTACCCAAGCATTTATGGATGAGTATGGAGTTTCAAAGGAGTCGGCCGATGCTCGTAATAACGGGGGTGTTATGGTAGATGGTGCATTATATGATGCAGAACGCTATTACGGAACAGTTGGAGGTCAGCGACTAGGTGCATATTATACTTACGATGCCACAAATGTTCGCTTACAAGAGTTATCTCTTACATATGCACTACCTAAGCAATGGCTTGGTGATGTATTAAACAATGTAAACGTGTCGCTTATTGGGCGTAATTTGATAATGTTTTATAGAGCAGCCCCATTCGATTCAGATTTGACTTCCTCAACAGGAACTTATAACCGTGGCGATTATTTTATGCCACCAAGTTTGCGTAACATTGGATTTAGTGTCAAATTTGGCCTATAATTAAAAACATTAATACAACATGAAATCAAATATGAAAAATAAATACATCTATTTAATTATCTATACAATTATAGCTTTAGGCTTATCGTGTACTGATGATTTTGAAAAAATAAACAAGAACCCTTTATATCCCGATAAAGAGATGGAACAACTAGATGGGATATTAAATAGCGCTTATCTGCCATCTCTACAGAAAAATGTAATTGCTGTTGGAACAGCCTCTGATGCAACCGACTTTGTTAACAAATATCAAGTAGCTTATAATCTAGCAGGCGATTCATGGGCGGGTTACCTATCTCCTCGCGACAATAAGTTTAATGGTGGACAATCATTCACTACATTTTTCTTTATTGAAGGTTGGGTTAATAATGTATTTAGCTGGATGACAACCGATGTGTTTGCTCCATGGATACAATTAAAGAACATCAATATGACTGGAGATAACCCAAACAAAGAGATGTATGCAATAGCTCAAATTACCAAAATAATGGCATTGCATCGCACAACAGATATGTTTGGTCCTATGCCTTACAGCGGTGTTGGGTCTGGCTCTTTTACAGTAGAATACGACTCGCAAGAGGCTATCTACAAGTCATTTTTCGAAGAATTAGAAGAGGCTTCAAATATACTATTCTCTTTCTACAGTGAAGGTAACACACAAATTCCTTTTACTAAAGATGCTGATATTGTATATGAAGGAAATGTTGAAAACTGGATTCGTTTGGCAAACTCTCTAATGTTGCGCTTAGCTATTAGAGTAAGATATGCTGATGAAACTTTAGCAAGAACATATGCAGAGAAAGCCGTTTCTAATTCAATAGGTTTAATAGAAACAGTTGATCAGATTGCAGAAATGTCAAAAGGTGCAGGATTGGACATGAGACACTCCCTAAAAACCATAAATGATGAATATAATGACACCCGAATGGGAGCAACTATTCAATCTTATTTAAAGGGCTACAATGATCCACGTATGAGTAAATATTTTACAAACAGTGGAGATAAAGCTGTACGTGCAGGAATTCCTCAAACTCAAAATGCATATGAAAGTGCTTCACGCCCAAACATAGAGGCTGAAACTCCTACTTATTGGATAAAGGCATCTGAAGTTCTATTCTTAAAAGCAGAAGGGGCTTTGGCAGGATTTAATATGGGAGGAAGATCAGCTAAGGATCTTTACGAAGCAGGCATTAGAATGTCTTTCGAGGAAAACAAGGTTAACTTAGGTACATATCTCTCAAGCAGTGGTCAACCTAGTAATTATATTGATCCTACAAATATATACAGTGCTGGTGCTCCTAGCTCTGTAACAGTAGCATGGAACGAAAGTGCTGAAGTAGAGAGTAAACTAGAAAAGATTATTACTCAAAAGTACTTAGCTATCTATCCTGATGGACAAGAAGCTTGGAGCGAATGGAGACGCACTGGATATCCACGTCAAATTCCTC
>JAAZCL010000179.1 GCA_012513315.1 Bacteroidales bacterium
GTTCAATGTGTGGTGGATAACTGTTGATGACACTAGTTTTACATACAACCTGCATTTGGTAAACACCGATCGAGTATTTACAGTAACGTTCGATTTAACTAAAGAGGTGGAAACACCGGGTGATCCATGGGGTTGGGAGAATTAATTGAAAATTGACAGTTGACAATGAGATAATGACCTTAACTAAATAGGGTTATCGTTTTGATTGATAACTTATGGGCAGTCCCGTACAATGGCTGTAAAATATGGTAAGATAGTAACAAAAAAAGACGTTGCATGCAACGTCTCAGTGGCAGTTTATAGCCATTATTAATTATTATTTTTGTATTTATGGGCAGTGCGGACTTAGAGTCACAGTGCCCTCGTGATATTGTTGTTATTGTAAAGAAAATTCATGAATTTTCTCTACTGTCGCAGGTTATTCATCTTTGTCCACCTCTCTATTGGTACTATTAAGCTACCAATGACAATGGACACGCGCAAGGACATTAATTGTCAACTGTCCATTGTCCATTGTCCATTAATTTCCACAACTTGTTCTTTCTTTTCCAACTTTATTTTCAATAAAATTGTACAACAAACGCACACCCGAAGCAGTGCCTCCTGCTTGAATGTACCCGTGAGCTTTTTTTACGGATGCCGGTCCTGCAATATCTAGATGTATCCAATCGTAATCTGTAAAGTGTTCTAAGAATTTAGCTGCTGTGGTTGCACCTCCTTCGCTACCACCAATGTTTTTCAGGTCGGCAACTTCGCTTTTCAGCATTTCGTTGAACTCTCTCCACATGGGTAATTCCATCAAACGCTCGTACACATTATCGCCCGATTTCTTGAGTTCTTCCATTGCTTTTTTGCTATTACCAGCCATAGCAATGCCTAACGAACCTGTAATTGCGGCTGCAGCGCCAGTTAATGTGGCTAAATCGATAACCAACTCAGGTATAAACTGTTTGGCATAAACCAAAGCATCAGCAAGCACTAAGCGTCCTTCGGCATCAGTGTTCTGCACCTCAACAGTTGTACCATCGGAGATGGTAATAATATCGTCGACAACCAATGCATTGGCACTAATTTTATTGTCAGTTGCAGGAACTAAACCAATCACATAGTAGGGAAGTTTATTTGCCGAAACTGCCATAAGAGTAGCCAATACAGTAGCAGCTCCCGCCATATCAGATTTCATGTCCAGCATATAGTTAGATGGTTTGAGCGAATAACCTCCCGTATCAAACATTACCCCCTTGCCCACCAACACAAGTGGTTGCTTGTTTACAGCATTCGCAGGTTTGTGTGTAAAAATATTGAAAGTAGGAGGAGTATTAGAACCTTGATTCACACCAAGCAGTCCACCCATCTTAAGTTCTTCTATCTTAGCCTTATCAAACACTTCTGCAGTAAAACCGCATGCCGACGCCATCTCTTTGGCTAATTCCGAAAACTTGGGTGCATCGAGGTAGTTAACCGGTTCGTTTACCAAATCTTTGGCAAAAGAGACAGCTTTAACTAGATTTTCCAACGCTTCTATCTCATCTGCAACAACCGACTCTTCGTCCATATATACATTCTTGAGTGACGGTTCTGTTTTCTTTTTCTTATATTTATCGAAACGATATTGTGCTAGCGACATACCCTCAAGAAAAAGACTTCTCTGGCAAGTTGACAAAGCATCTATGAATCCTACGAGTTGAATCTCCTCAACTTTTTCTGTTTCGAGTGCTTTGTATACAGCCGCTCCAAAAAGGCGCAACTCTTCTGA
>JAAZCL010000180.1 GCA_012513315.1 Bacteroidales bacterium
ATATATCCACGATCAAATTGCATACCTTCTACTATATCAACGTAAGTATCGGTACCTTTTGACTCTTCAACTGTGATTACACCTTCTTTGCTTACTTTTTGCATTGCTTCGGCAATAAGCTTACCAATGGTTTCGTCGCCATTAGCAGAAATCTTAGCTACGTTCTCTATCTTTTTAAGATCGCCACCAACTTCTAGAGCTTGCTCTTTAAGGTTAGAAACAACTTTTTCTACTGCTTTATCAATTCCACGTTTTAGATCCATTGGATTAGCTCCAGCAGTAACGTTTTTTAAACCTACACCAATAATTGATTGTGCAAGAACTGTAGCTGTAGTTGTTCCGTCACCTGCATCATCATTTGTTTTAGATGCTACCTCTTTTACAAGCTGAGCACCCATGTTCTTAAATGAGTCTTCAAGTTCAATTTCTTTTGCTACCGTAACACCGTCTTTTGTAATTTGAGGTGCACCGTATGTTCTATCAATAATCACATTACGTCCTTTAGGACCTAACGTTATTTTTACAGCATCTGCCAGTTCGTCCACACCCTTTTTTAGGAGGTCGCGGGCTTCCATATTGAATTTAATTTCTTTAGCCATATTGTTATTTAAATTAATTGTTTGTTTTTAGATTTATAGATGTTTAAAATTCTCGTTTAACCATACGTTCGTTTAAGCTTACGAGAGAATTGCTAAAATATCTGATTGACGCATGATAAGCAACTTCTCACCATCTACTTCAATTTCAGTGCCTGCATATTTACCATACAACACTTGTTCGCCTTCTTTAACCACCATTTCTTCGTCTTTTGTACCTTTACCAACAGCCAAAACTTCGCCCTTTAATGGTTTTTCTTTTGCTGTGTCTGGAATGATGATTCCACTTACTGTTTTCTCTTCTGCAGCTGCTGGCTTTACCAACACTCTATCTGCTAATGGTTTAATGTTCATACTACTAAATTTGATTTTATTATTATTAATATTATTAATATAAGTTATTTGTAATTCTAACACCACAACTGCTAATTCTGTGCCAAAAATTAAAAGAATCCAAAACTGACAGGGCAACTGTCAAAATTTCAGTTGGTGTGTTCTGACATACTAAGCCACAAAAACCGAATATTCATATGATTAATCCAAAAAAAAGTCTATTTTTACATTTTAATAAAATGAACAACTATGGATGAGAAATTTATCACTGTCAAAACGTTTGCTTTTCCCGCCGATGTTACCATGGTACAGTCGTTCATGGAAATGAAAGGCATTGAAACATATATGAAAAATCTTGTTTCGAACAGACTGGCATATACTCTTGGAGATATTGAGATGCAGGTGAAAACATCTGATTATGAAGCTGCAAAAGAAGCACTGATAGAAGGAGGGTTTGCAAAACCAGAGGATTTTGAAAGTATAAACCAGTAGTTGAGAATGCTAGAAGATTCAGGTAGTAAAAAATATAAATACATCCTTGTAGGTTTTATTATCTTACTGGGATTATTGATCTTCAGGTATACACGCCCATACATGAGCGGTTTTCTTGGTGCCGCTACCCTATATATAATTGTAATTGAACAACACCGTTATCTGGTTAATAAATTGAAGTTTAAAAAGGGATTGAGCGCCATTTTAATTGTATTGGTAGTATTAATTTTTATTCTTCTACCGCTCACTGGGCTTACATTTCTGGTAATAGATACCTTCTCGGGAATTTCAATTAACCCGGAAGCAATACTTGGAAGTGTTAACGAATTCATACATTCTATAGAAGAGAAAATAGGTTTTAACCTCTTTACGCCCGAGAACCTGTCGGTTTTACCACGTGCCGGAACTAACGTATTGCAGATTCTTGGAAATAGCATTTATTCATTTGTAATTAATATTGTTGTTATTCTTTTTGTTCTTTACTATATGCTGTTCAGCAATAAAGATTTTGAAATTGCGATAAGAGAGATACTGCCATTTAAAGAAGAGAATAAGCAAATTTTAGCCGAAGAGACCAAGTTGATTATTCAGGCAAATGCAATTGGAATTCCACTGATGGCTATTATTCAAGGCTTTTTTGCTTATTTGGGTTATCTGTTTTTTGGGGTAGATGGTGCGCTACTCTATGCAATTTTAACTGCTTTTGCAACTATAATACCACTTGTAGGAACAATGATAGTATGGGTTCCATTGGGTATAGGCTTGCTTATTGGAGGTGATATAGTAAATGGCATAGGAATACTTGTTTATGGCATGTTTATTATTGGAGGTGTTGACAATGTGGCACGTTTACTTTTACAGAAAAAGCTTGCTGATATTCACCCCTTAATTACTGTATTTGGTGTATTGATTGGTATTCCGATATTTGGATTCTGGGGAGTTATATTTGGCCCACTCCTCCTGTCACTGTTTATTCTATTCTTTAATATGTATAGGCACGAATACGTAGCGGGTTCAAAGGCTGAACCTCGTGTTACTACTCGCTCTAAAGTTAGAAAGGTTAATATTGCTAATTATAATCCGGCTAAAATAAAACATAAAAAATTGAACATTAAAGTAAATAATCCGGGCAAGTCAAAAAAGAAAGATGAGAGTAACAATTGAGAAAAAGATTAAGAATATAAAAATAATAATTTCAGTTTTAATATTGGTAGGATGCTATTCGTGTAATGATAGCAAAAAAGATACTACAACGAGTGGAACGTTTCTCTACACTGAGGAAATACGACATGCTAAGGGGTTTAGTATAGATTATTATAAAGAGTTTACAAAGGTAACGATAAACAACCCTTGGAGTAATGATGAAAGGCCTTATGCCGAGTATTATATATATAAATCGGGGGAAACAAAAAACAGAGTTCTGGAAAAAGGCAAGTATGGAATTTATGCAACACTATCTTCTTTAATTGTTAACACCTTCTCATATTTTGAGTTTCTAAAACTTCTTGATGAATTAGAAGTAGTTACGGGTGTTACTGACGGATTTAGAATTTATAATCCCAATATTTTGGGGAAAATTGAAAGGGGTATAATAAAAGATTTAGGAGATCCCTTTAATCCTAACATTGAGAAAACTATTGAATTAAATCCTGATGCTGTAATAAATTCCGCATATGCACAAAGCGACAGTTATAGTGAGAGGATTTTAACTACCGGAGTACCTGTTATTTATTCACTTGAGTGGATGGAAGAAACCCCTTTGGCACGAGCTGAATGGATAAAAATGATAGCTTCTTTTTTTGGAAAAGTAGATTTGGCTAACTCCGTATTTGATGATATTGAAAGCAGGTATTTTGCAGTTATGAAAAAAGTTGAGGACATTGAGAGGCCTAAATCTTTACTTGCCGGCGACAATTTCCAAGGTACATGGTATCTTCCAGGTGGCAAGAGCTTTAATGCTGAACTTTTTAGAAATGCTGGGCTCAACTACTTATATGAAGACAATAATCAAAGTGGGAGCATAGGACTTGATATTGAATCTGTTCTTACATATTTTGGTGATACCGACATATGGTTTGGATGCGAAGCGAACTCATATAATCAGCTAATTAATAAAGATAGTAAGTATAGATTATTGGGTCCGGTAAAGAATAAAAATGTTTTCAATTATCATAACCGCACTACTGTTTTGGGAGGTAATGATTATTTTGAAAGTGCTATAGCTAATCCCGATTTGATGTTATCTGATGTTGTAAAAGCTGCGTACCCTAATCTTATGCCAAATTATTCTTACAGCTTTATTAAGCCACTTAATTAAGTGTATTAAACCAATAAATCAAATATTTTAATCCACTTAGTTAATGATTAGTTTTTAATTGGAGGTGGTGTAAATGGGTGAATGTGTATATTATGACAACTGTTTATGAAGAATAAAATCACAATATTTTCTATATTAATTATCCTGCTTATTGTAGCATTTATAAGCGATATATTTACGGGAAATGCTGCAATTTCGATAAATGAAGCATGGGGTGCACTTTTTGGTAGCTCGGGCAATGAGATTATTGATGAGATTATTCGTAATTATCGACTCCCCAAGGCAATAACTGCTGTAATTGCTGGCGCTGCACTGTCGGTCTCTGGCTTATTAATGCAAACTTTATTTAGGAACCCTCTGGCAGGCCCCGATGTATTGGGAGTAAGCGCTGGAGCTGGTTTAGGAGTAGCTCTTCTTACTATGTTAAGCGGTACGGCTTTATACCCTTTTATACAAACCATGGGTAGTTTGGGACAAGTGGTGGCTGCCATTATGGGTGCAACATTAATTTTGTTATTGATACTGGCAGTTTCATCACGTATAAAGGATTCTATTACTATTCTGGTTTTGGGAATGATTTTTGGATATGTAGCAAGCTCGCTGGTGACAATTCTACAGAGTTTTGCCGATCCAGACTCACTAAAAGTATTTATTACATGGACATTTGGCAGTTTGGGGGATGTGACGCTTGATAAAATGCCTTTTCTGGCAATTATTGTTTTTGCGGCAATTTTGTTAACTATAGCACTTCTGAAAACTTTAAACAGCTTGCTTTTAGGAGAAAATTATGCTCTGAGCGCAGGGCTAAATATTAAAAGAGCAAGAATTATTATAATTTCTATTGCAGCAGTTTTAACTGGTACTGTAACTGCATTTACGGGCCCCATAGCTTTTGTAGGTGTTGTTATTCCGCATTTTGCAAGGGCGTTTTTTGGAACTGTAAACCACAAGACTATACTACCTGCAACCATATTGATGGGAAGTATACTTATGCTCATTTGCGATATCGTATCTCAAATTCCTATATCAAACAGAACTCTTCCAATTAATGCTGTTACTGCTTTATTTGGTGCCCCAATGATTATTTGGATAGTTTTAAAAAGGAAGAAACTGTGATTTCTTATTGTTTGGCATCATATTTGCCGTATAACTAATCTGACTAGAATAATAGAGTCAAATTAATTAGTCGATTAAAAATAATAGTTTATATTTGTAGTCGATACACAGCTAAAGGAAGGAAATAAAAATGGATAATAATTTTTCACAGCGAGTTAGAGACGTAATGGCATATAGTAGAGAAGAGGCCGGACGTCTACAGAATAATTATATCGGGCCAGAACACTTGTTGCTAGGTATACTTCGCGATGGAGACGGTGTTGCCATACAAGTTTTGCAAGATTTTGATATCGATCTTCATAATCTTAAAGATTATATAGATACTAATATTAGATCTGTGCAAGAGCCATTTGATGGAACCAATGAGCTCGTTATTAATAAAAATACTGAGAAAACTCTTAAACTGAGCATACTTGAAGCACGCTTAACAAAAAGCACTGAAACTGATACTGAACATATTTTACTTGCTCTTTTAAAGGAGAAGGATACAGTTATTTATGAGATACTTAAGCAATTTCAGTTAGACTATTCAAGTGCATTTATGTATATAAAAAGTATAATTGAAAACAGATCTGACGAAGGAATAAATAAAGTAGATGCTCCCACTGCGGGTCCTAATTTCACCGATGATGATGATATGAATCAGAAATCGTTTAATCCGGGAGGCGGCCAAGGATCGACATCACAAAATAAAAATGTTGCTTCAGACACACCTGTACTAGATAATTTTGGTACTGATATAACACGTGCTGCTTTAGAAAACAGGCTTGACCCTGTTGTTGGTAGAGATAAGGAAATTGAGCGTATTGCCCAGATTCTTAGCAGACGTAAGAAAAACAACCCTGTATTAATTGGAGATCCGGGTGTAGGTAAATCTGCCATTGTGGATGGTCTTGCATTGCGTATAAATCAAAAAAAGGTGTCACGTGCATTATTCGACAAAAGAGTTATAGCACTTGATATGGCTTCAATTGTGGCCGGCACAAAATATCGTGGTCAATTTGAGGAGAGAATTAAAGCAATATTAAACGAACTTTCAAAAAACCCCAACATCGTCCTATTTATTGATGAGATACACACTATTGTGGGTGCAGGTGGTGCTGCAGGTTCGCTTGATGCTGCTAATATGCTTAAGCCAGCTTTGGCGAGAGGCGAGATACAATGTATTGGTGCTACAACACTTGATGAATATAGAAAGAATATTGAAAAGGACGGTGCTCTTGAGCGACGCTTTCAGAAGGTGCTTGTAGATCCTACTACGCCGGAAGAGACACTTCAGATTCTTAAAAACATTAAGGATAGATATGAAGATCATCACAATGTAAAATATACAGATGAGGCATTGGAGGCATGTGTAAAGCTTACCGATAGGTATGTTTCGGATCGCACCTTCCCCGACAAAGCAATTGACGCTCTTGATGAAGCGGGTGCAAGGGTACATATTTCTAATATTGTAATTCCAGAGACCATTGAACAGCTAGAGGAAGAGCTTAAGGAAGTTGAGCAACAGAAAAATGATGCAGTTAAAGCTCAGAAGTATGAGTTGGCAGCAAGCTTTAGAGATAAACAACGTCAATTATTACTTGCACTTGAAGCTGAAGAAGAACGCTGGCAGAAAGAGATAAAAGAAAAGCCTGAAATAGTGGATGAAGAAAAGATTGCAGAGGTAGTTGCAATGATTTCAAACGTTCCGGTTCAAAGAATTGCACAGGCTGAAGGTCAACGATTGATTCAGATGAAGGATTTGCTGAAAAGCAAAGTTATTGGTCAGGATGAAGCAGTTGACAAGATAGTTAGAGCTATACAGCGTAATCGTGTGGGACTTAAAGATCCTAACAAGCCAATTGGTACATTTATGTTTCTTGGTCCAACAGGTGTAGGTAAAACTCACCTTGCTAAGATGCTAGCCGAATTCTTGTTTGACTCTCCTGAAAACCTTATTCGGATTGATATGAGTGAGTATATGGAGAAGTTTAATGTTTCACGATTGGTTGGAGCACCTCCAGGATATGTTGGATATGAAGAGGGTGGACAGCTTACAGAGAAAGTTCGTCGTCGCCCATACTCAGTGGTTCTACTTGATGAGGTGGAAAAGGCTCACCCTGATGTATTTAACATCTTACTGCAGATTATGGATGAAGGCCATGTGACTGATAGCTTAGGTAGAAAGATAGATTTCAAAAATACAATTTTGATAATGACTTCAAATATTGGTACACGTCAGCTAAAAGATTTTGGTAGAGGTGTAGGTTTTCAAACTAATTTTGATGTTACAGATGTTGAGTATTCAAGAGGAGTGATTCAGAAGGCATTAAATAAAGCATTTGCCCCTGAGTTTATTAACAGAATAGACGATATTGTGATGTTTGATCAGTTAAGCAAGGATTCAATATTTAGTATAATTGATCTTGAACTTGAAGGTTTATTGAAACGAATTTCAGATATTGGATACAACATTACTCTCTCACAAGCTGCTAAGGAGTATATAGCCAATAAGGGTTATGACATTCAGTTTGGTGCTCGTCCTTTAAAGCGTGCTATTCAAAAGTATGTGGAGGATGAACTGGCTGAGAAGATAATTAGTAGCACTATGAAAGAAGGTGATACTGTTTTGGTTGACTTCGACGAAGAGAACCAGAAGATTGTAATGAAACTGGATAAAGAGAAGATTATGAACTAAGCAATTTTGCTTGAGA
>JAAZCL010000181.1 GCA_012513315.1 Bacteroidales bacterium
ATTTCATAGACTCCTTTCACTTAGTCTGGATCGTGCACACAAAGCACGCTTTGAAATTGCTCAGGTACTAACAAGCCTTGGTCATACAGGAGGTGTTCAACTTCCCGATATTTCAACGAAAGACAAAGCTCAGGCTTACATTGGTTTGGATATGGATATGGAAAGAGGCAATAAGAGTAAATTTCAAGAATCGGTATCTCCAAAATGGCTGGAACAAGCAAAAGCTAACAATCGACTAGTTAGTTTAAAGTAAAGCGACAAAGAATTTCAGTTTCAATTATTAGTATTAAATATTGATGAATATTTCTTCCCGAAAGATATGGGAGCAACCATGGGGGTATGCAGAAGGTTTTATAGTTGCAGGAGGTATCGTTATTGCAGGATTAATGCTGCAACTGACCTTAGGAAACATTAACCCCACATTATTTGCTTCGCCAATTAACTTAATTCTAGGAGCCCTATTTGTTATAGGGCTTCTTGCTGTACACTTTTTTGCCAACAGAAACAGAGTTGTGAGATGGCTATCTAGTGTTTATTCTACTATACCTTCAATTGTAGTATTAGTTGTACTCTGTGTAATTTTGGGTGTATTACCTCAGTTTAATTTCGATACACCAAAAGATCATTTGCCTCCTAATTTCTTTTCTACTTTAGGTTGGCATAGTATGACTACCTCATGGCCTTTTGTGCTTTCATGCATGTATTTGCTTGTAATACTTGGGTTTACAACTCTTAGACGAACAAAACAGAAACAGGGGGTACGCGATATCGGATTTTATCTAAACCACCTTGGCCTATTCTTAGCTTTGTTAGGAGGAATACTTGGGAGTGCTGATCTGGAAAGACTCACTATGACTGTAACAGAAGGCAATCTTGAATGGAGGGCAATGGACAGTAAAGGAGAGATGAGGGAGTTGAGTCTGGCTATTCAACTAGATACATTTACCATTGAGGAGTATGAACCTAAACTGGTTGTAATAGAAAGCGAAACAGGCAAGATGTTGCCTGCAGCACGTCCCGAAAGTTATATGTATGAAGGAGTTGGCAAAACGGCTCAATTGGCCGGATTGACTATTGAAATATTAGATTATTATCCGGATGCCGTGATATTTAGGGACAGCACCTTTTCGAATGTTGTGCCAATGAAGATGGAGGGTGCAACTTCAGCATTAAAGGTTAAAGCTACTAAACCCGGTATGGACAAACCTGTTGAAGGTTGGGTTACAAATGGTAGTTATATGCTACCTCACAATCTTCTTATAGTAGATGATAAGGTAAGCATCGCGATGCCTCCACAGGAAGTGAAAAAATATAGCTCTTACGTTACTCTCTATACTGAAGAAGGACTTACCAAAAACGATGTTATTGAGGTTAACAAACCAATGTCTGTTGAGAGTTGGACAATTTATCAATATAGTTATGACGACTCGATGGGTAAATATTCTGATACTTCTGTTTTTGAGCTTGTTAGAGATCCCTGGTTAAAGGTGGTATACACTGGTATTTTTATGCTAATGGCTGGGGCATTGTTTATTTTTATTGCAGGACCCAAGCAGAATAGATGTTTGGAGAATAATGATTCATATAATAATATAGTATGACCTGGGATTCATTTATATA
>JAAZCL010000182.1 GCA_012513315.1 Bacteroidales bacterium
GTGCTATGGCAAAAGCAGGCCTAACAAACGGTTATTTGATGATGTTAGTTGCCATTATTGCTGGTGGATTAGTTGGTTTCTTAAACGGTACACTTCTTACACGCTTACATTTACCTCATCCTTTCGTTTCCACACTTGGAATGAAAAACGTCCTTTGGGGCTTAGCATTGGTAGTATCTGGAAACCAAATGCTCAATAACTTTCCTAATGAAGTGCAATGGTTAGGAAAAACAACATTTAAAGGGTTCCCTGTTAGTTTTATAATTGTAATTTTAATTTTCATTTTCATGCATATTTTTCTTACTAGAACGGCTATGGGACGATCAATCTATTGTGCAGGTGGCAATCTTGAAGCTACAAGACTATCAGGAATTGATACAGCTAAAGTACTTACCTTCTGCTATACATTGTCTGGCGTAATGGCTGCTTTAGCAGGAATTTTGTCAATTGGACGTTCTGGAATTTCTAATGGAGCGAATGCAATACAACCATATGATACTGATGCAATTGCAGCTTGTATTATTGGCGGGGCATCTTTTACCGGTGGTAAAGGTACTATGACGGGAACAATGATTGGTTGTTTAATTATTGCAGTACTCCGTAATGGATTTGCTTTATTGTCAATTTCATCAGCTTGGCAGAATATTGTTCTGGGACTTGTCATTATTTTAGCTGTTCTCATGGATGTTGTCAGAGCTTATATGGATGATAAAAAACGTCGTCTTAGCACTGTTAAATAAATAATATTACAGAAGGGACACGAATAAGATGAAAAAATTGCGTATAGGAATTGCAGGCTTAGGTCGTTTAGGAAAAGTCCATGCTACAAATATAGCAACAAAAATACCAAATGCTGAACTGGTTGCAGCTTGTTCTATAGTAGCTGACGAACTTGAATGGGCTAAGAAAGAATTATCTATAGAAAATGTTTATGATGATTATAACGAAATGATAAATAGTCCAGATATTGACGCAGTGGCTATAGTTACATCATCTGGTGAACATTGTTGGCAAATAGAGGCAGCGTTAGACGCTGAAAAACATGTATTTACAGAGAAACCTTTAGGTATAGATGTAGAACAGTGCATGATAGCAGAGGCTGCTGTGGCGAGAAACCCTGAATTAACATTTATGCTTGGTTTTATGCGCCGTTATGATAAATCATACGCTTATGCGAAAGAAAAAATTGAATCAGGTTTAATAGGTAAACCATATATGGTAAAAGCGACAGGGATTGATCCAGAGGCCTTAGTTGATGGTGCAATTAGCTTTGCTGCAACAAGTGGTGGAATTTTCCTGGATATGGCTAGTCATGATCTTGATTTAATGCGTTGGTTTTTAGGTAGCGAAGCAACAGAAGTTTATGCACTAGGTTGTACTTTTCAACATCCTGAATTTAAAGAGCTCGGTGATGATGAAACTGCAGCTGCTATTTACCGCTTTGAAAATGGAGCGATTGGTATGTTGCATGTTGGTCGTACAGCTCCTTATGGCTACCATATTGAAACTGAGATTGTAGGTACAAAGGGCACCCTTCGCATTTCACCTGTACCAGAAAAAAACTTAACTAGAATATATGGCCAAGATGGTGTACTGACAGAATGTGTTGGTTCGTTTCCAGAAAGATTTGAAGAAGCTTATTTGCTCGAAATGGAAGAGTTTGTTAACTGTGCCTTACAAGGTAAACAGCCTAATGTTGGGGTAAATGATGGGACACGTGCCACAGTCTTAGCGTATGCAACAACAGAAGCATGGAAGACAGGCAAAGCTGTCAAAATATAAAAAGGAGAAAAGCATGGAAGATAGGATTCGGTTAACACTAGCACAGGCACTTGTGCGTTTTCTTGATCAACAATATGTAGAAAAAGATGGTGTCGAAACAAAATTTGTAGAGGGAATCTTCGGCATATTTGGCCA
>JAAZCL010000183.1 GCA_012513315.1 Bacteroidales bacterium
GGCACGCAACTTTGCAAAAAACAGACCTATCCAGTTATTAGACCTCAACCAGTTTCTGAAACTAGTAAACGATATTTATCCGCAAGAGTATCAATTAGTAGAAACAATTTCAGAAACATCAGTAAGCAGTTCAAACACAACATACAAATTTAAAGTTATTGGAAAAACCGACATCCTCTATTCATTGCATTCTCAAACTGAAGATATAACCTACTGTCTGTTTGAAACCCGCGAGGAAGCCAAAAAAGTAATAAGAAGATTACAACGCATTGATGAGATGCCGCCAACTAGCACAATTGCTTATGATATAGAAACATGGTGGCTGCAAAGTGTTCCCGCCAATTATTATCGCAAAGCACTCTATTATATAATGGTGAGAGAGAAAGAGATGAAAACTACTGCAGATAAGAAAGAAGATAACAAATATGTGCAAAAGGAGTTGTGGGACGGAGAGGAGTTTACGCAAAAGGGTATGTGGGATGTGGAGTAGTGCTGCCTACCCTCCTTCGTTTGCAACAGTCTGTTCGGAAACGAGAGGAAGAAGATAGATGAGGTTTGTATAATTAACGCTATTAAAACATAAACCAACTATTTCTGATTAATAAAAACAAATTACAAAATAGAAAGATAAAGCAAACCCACTGTATGGTGATAAAAACCTACCTCAAACGCCCCTACCGTCGCATAAATGATAATTGGAAACTAACTCTTATCATAAGTTTATTTATTGCCCTGTTTATGTTGCTGTTTCAGCCGTTCGGATTGTCAACGTACAAATCTGAATATAAATCTGTCGTTCTTTTGGGATATGGGGGAGTAACTTTTATAATTCTGATAGTTAATCTATTTGTTATCAAAGGTCTGTTCGAGAAATGGTTCAACAATTGGACTATTGGCAGACAGATACTGTGGCTTTCTTGGGTAATCTTTACGATTGGCACAGGAAACTATCTCTATAGCTCCATTATCTTCCCCATGTTTGCGGGGATGAAAGGATTTCTGACATTTCAGCTTCTAACCCTCATCATCGGAGTCTTCCCAGTTGTAATCATTACCCTTGTTTCATACAATATTAAATTGAAACATAATCTGAAGACTGCTACCGAAGTGAATGATTTACTGGTGACAAAGCCAATTACTCCCAATACGGAAGAAGCAGTTGTGTTAGTAGCTGATAATGGAAAAGACAAGCTAGAACTTGAATTATCCGACTTGATATACATTGAAGCTGCTGGTAATTACATTGAAGCATACTACTACAATGATAAGAACAATGATAAGAAAATATCTAAAATGCTTTTACGAGGCACCATAAAGCGCATAGAGAAAGAAACTCAACAACACCCATCATTAATAAAATGTCACAGAGCATTTATTGTGAACCTCGATCATGTAGAATCAATGAAAGGCAACTCGCAAGAGTTGAGATTGCAACTCAAAAACGTAGATATTGAAATACCCGTTTCGCGCAATAACTCCCAAAAGATGAAAGATTCGCTTAGCTAAACATCCCAAAAAGCCCCATTTCATCACCATACCTAGCCCTTCATAACAAAAGATAGCCTTCTATCCCAAAGATTTTGATGATAGACACGTAGGTCCTAGATTTGTTTCGAAGTCAAGTGGACAACCACTAAACGTTTAACATCAAAATTATCACGAAAATGAAAAAGTATTGGATTTTAATGACAGCTATCGTTCTTGTATTAGTAGGAATTGTATTAGAAATGCAAATCGGCAATATGTTTAGCTCAGGTAGTTATGCGGCCAACTATTTTGCATCAGGAGATTATGCCATTGGTGTATTTGCTGCCGGCAAGTTTTCAATTGGAATATTCTCGGCAGGTCTCTTTTCCATTGGTATATTCTCTATTGGCATATTCAATGTAGGACTATATGCAATTGGGTTCTTCATTATTGCCTGGAAGAAGAGATACGCTAAATTTCTCAAACAAGAGAACTAAAGCAACAGATATTTAAATTGAAACCGCATTCATTGGGAGTGCGGTTTTTTCTATTCCCACATAAATTGAGTATTTTTGCACCTCACTAAAAGAAAAAATAAAACAATCGGCTCTTAATGGAAAAGCTATTAGATAATTTAAATCCTTCGCAACGTGCTGCAGTAGAGTTTTGCACTGGTCCATCGCTAGTAATAGCAGGAGCAGGTTCCGGCAAAACTAGGGTACTTACCTACAAAATTGCTTACTTGCTAAAACAAGGATTACCTCCTCACTATATTCTGGCACTTACATTTACAAACAAAGCTGCACGCGAAATGAAAGAGCGTATAGCCGAAGTGGCAGGCAAAAGAGCTGCCCGCGGATTGTGGATGGGCACGTTCCACTCTATCTTTTCGCGCATATTGCGCAACGAGGCCGAGAAGCTGGGCTATACATCCAACTATACAATCTTTGACTCGTCGGACTCTAAGAATTTGATAAAAACTATTATCAAAGAGATGAACTTAGACGATAAGATATACCGCCCAGGTCCTGTGCATGGTGTGATATCGAAAGCGAAGAATAGCTTAATTACTGCC
>JAAZCL010000184.1 GCA_012513315.1 Bacteroidales bacterium
ATCAATCACTCGAATAGCATTCGGAAATTTAAACAGATTGATCCTGTCTGTAATATAAGATCATTAATCTATACTCCATATTGGAGTATCAATATTAATTAAATCATTCTCTATAGAATAGTACTTAACATATTGATCTCTTGGTAAAATCTCCTGCAGTCTCTCCTCACGGGCAGACTGCAATTTTTTTATCCTCTTGCTAGTATTACAGAGGAAACAGGTTTCTGCTTTTTGCACATCAAAAAGGTATTTTAATTCTAGCTCTTTTAATTTAAGAGCAACTTTGTCCTCAAAACCAATTATCTCCTGCATCGAGTCTACCTTCAGCTCTACACTATTACGCAGAACTTCTGCTATTATTCCTTTTTCTTGTGCAGTAGAAATTGCTACAGCAGCAAATAATATTCCTAAAGTGATTATAATTTTTTTCATATATTCTTGCATTTTTCTGTTAGACTCCTAAAGTACAAAAAATATTAACTCACTTCACCTTATTTACTTACGTTACCTTTCTATTTACATCAATAGTAAAAAGATAATAGCCATAATCTATATACCCTCTATACAGAAAATTCACTTATAATTTGATTGTTGTTGATATAATCTTCAAATTTGAGAGGTATTTCATCCATAATACCAAAGAGCTCATTTAACGTGTTAGCACGAAGCATAGCTATTCTTGTGGGTTTAAAGTCGGGTATACCTTTAAATAACGGCGTGGCGGCTAGGTGGCGGCGCATATGTAATATACCTCTCATCTCATCAAGCCTTTCTACACTACCTTGTACCTGTTGTTTTAACACATTTAGGTACCACATAAAAGGCCTCATTGGCATATGCTCTCCGGTATCCATGTAATGCTTAATCTCTTCAAAGATCCAGGGGGCACCAATACTACCACGTCCAATCATAATTGCATCAACACCAGTTTCATCAAACCGTTGTTTGGTAATCTCGGGACTGGTAACATCACCATTTCCGATGATTGGTATATGCATGCGAGGGTTGTTCTTAACGTCGCGGATTAAAGACCAGTCGGCATCACCTTTATACATCTGAGCGCGTGTGCGACCATGAATAGTGAGTGCTACGATTCCGCAATCTTGTAGTTTTTCTGCAAGTGAAACAATAATTTTTGAATCATCATCCCAGCCAAGTCGTGTTTTTACGGAAACAGGTTTATTTACAGCTTTAACTACCTTCTGAGTAATATCAAGCATAATATCAGGGGTTTTCATAACACCTGAGCCCGCACCTTTGCCTGCAATCTTCCTAACGGGGCAACCAAAGTTTATATCTATAATATCGGGATTTGCATCCTCACATATTTTAGCTGCCTCCACCATTGTATCCGGATCACTACCATAAATTTGAATACCCAATGGTCGCTCCTCTTCACTAAATAGTATCTTCCTCTTTGTCTTTTTTATTTCCCTAATTAAAGCATCGCTTGAAATAAACTCAGTATAGACCATATCAGCCCCAAACTGCCTGCATAGCAGCCTAAACCCTATATCAGTAACATCTTCCATAGGGGCCAAAAAAACAGGCCTTTCGGGAAATTCAAGATTGGCTATTTTCATATAAATGCGATTTCTTAACTTTAATTTTTATTTGATCTATTATCAGATCTGTTATGAATGGACTACTGTGAATGCGAAAATTTAACTCAATTTCTCTTTCCACTCTTTCTCGTTGAACCCAACAAGCACAAAATCATCTCCCACAACAATAGGTCGCTTAACCACCATGCCATTTGATGATAGGATATCGAGCAACTCATCTTCAGAAGCAGTTTTAACCTTCTCTTTAAGATTCTGTTCTCTATAAATCATTCCAGATGTATTAAAGAATCTGTTGATAGGTAATCCGCTCTTTTCGACCCATAGGGCAAGCTCTTCTTTTTGAGGATTATCTTCAACTATGTGTCTTGAAGTTACATCTATTTCATTTGCTTCTAACCATTTGGCAGCTTTTCTGCAGGTTCCGCATTTGGGATATTGTACAAAAAGTGGTTTCATATATTTAGTTATTAAATAAAAATCGATTAAAAGATTTTAGACTTTCTATTTGATCTTATTAATTATTCTCTGTCAAACTACATAGGTGTATTGTAATATGTTATATTACGGTGCAAAGATAATCAATGAGTTGATAAAAATAAAACGAAGGGGGCATCTGTTTAAAGCAGAGACACCCCCTTATATCAAAATCTTATATTATTGTTCTGTCTTAATTAAAAGTGTAACGTAGTCCAATTCCGAAACGTGGTGCTATAAAATCACTATAATTGTCGTCTATATAAAAACGTGGGCGCCAATCAAAACTTAAAGCAAATGGAGCGCTGGGAACCTTGTACTCCAATCCTAATGCACCAATTATATAAAATGCTGTGGTACTGTTACCAAAACCTACAGATGGACCTGCACCAACATACCAACCTAAACCAGATACATCGGCAAAATTCATATTATAATTATAAAGTGCCTGCAAATATGTTGCACCACTGCCAAAAAGTACTGCACCTTCTCCTGCATGGTTGGGTGTAAAGAAATACTTCACATGTGGTCCAACCAGTGTAGATCCATCACCAACATCAATTAACAGCCCTCCTCCAAATCGGTAGTTTGCTGATGGCTCAATAGTTTGAGCTGAAACCTTAGCTATACTAAAGCACAACAAGGTTATGCATACAACCTTAATTAAATTATTCACTTTTCTCATAAATTTTTAATTTAGTTAAACATTGAGTTTCTCAGATGTATAACGCACATAGTGTTTAATCTGTTCTATGCAATATGAAAAAAGCTAAAAACTAATAAATATATTGTTCATTCTTAGTGGTGAAACATTTGAAATAGCATCGTCAGAACGAAGTGAGATATTATGAATAGTGTTTTTCTTAATTGCAAACGTGGGTAGTTTAATACTGTATTG
>JAAZCL010000017.1 GCA_012513315.1 Bacteroidales bacterium
AAAAGAAACTGCAATAATTGAGATTCTATCTGATTTATTCATTGATTTGAAGTCGCTCGCAAATTCATTTTCGAACAAGACTTTATTTGTCGGAAGAGAGTAACGCATGAGTATTAATATTTGAATAATTCCAAATGAACCAACTAATATCCCTAGACCGAAATGTAAAAATAAATTGAATATACCCATTTTTTCATCCTCACTACTTTTACTTATTTATACTAAATTCTTACAAAACAATGATTTTATCTTATAAGAGCATTAAATCGCAATGATCTCCATCCTTAACCTTAATTTATGCTACTTGAATTCTTAACTTATTCAGTTGGTTTAATCTATAGAAATACTTTCTTTATATTTTATAAATTATTCATATCATGCATTTGTGTCTTGATTAATTTCAGTATATCAATTAGTTGCTTCCACCCATTCTTTTATGCCCGATATTAAATGGTGTTCTTTTTCAATAGGTAATCACACTTTTCACAACATATTTATATATATTTTATCATAAAAATTCTGATTTGTTTTCTTATATGTCGAAAATAAATAATTGTATCAAAAGCTAAATATCCATTGCTCTTTAATAAATTTCGGTCAATTGAAAAAGTAAGTTCCAGTTTGTAATAGTAAATTCTAGTAATTATAAATTGGCCAAAAGCTATGAGATTAATGACTTTTGTTAAGTTCATTTCCTTTATTTTGTCTATGACATGTAGTACAATATCAGTAGAAAGATGTGTTTTCTGCTTATTTTATGGGACACTAAGCCGAGGCTTGAAGTTAAGTTCTTTTTTGTAGTAGTAACTTCAACCCCTATTATTGTTCGGTATTTAGATAAAGAAGATGCCTCTGACGTGTAATTAGACTATTTTAAAAGAGATGGATGTAGAGTAACCTCATCGGGTTGGATGAGTTCTATATTCATCTTTTTTAATAGGTCCTCTCCATACAAAGTGCTAAAAACCTCATATGGTGTTTTATCGCCTAAGTTTTTACGAGTGTAAGAGTTCACGTGGTTCATACATTTCGTGATGTCTTGTTGTGAAAACCCATCTAAGGATTTCCCTTTGGGGACGATACGACGAAGTATACTGTGGTTGTTTTCTATAGCCCCTTTTTGATACGGCGCTGACGGATCGCAATAAAACACGCTGGCGCGTGGATTACCTTCCAGATCATTTTCAATGGCATTAGGATTTGAAAACTCTGTACCATTGTCACCCAAAATGACTTGGAATAGCTGTTTAAACGCCTCAGGCTGAAGATCTTGATATAGATCATTAAATACTTCAATGACTGACTGCGATGTGTTAGCATCGCGTAGGAAGGCTATCATTAGCTGGGGAACTACGAAGTGTAGAGTAAGGAGAACTTTTCCTCCTTTTTTCCCTTCCACTGAATCCATTTCTACTGTTGGAAGTCCAGGATTCTCTGACATATAACGCTGATAATCAACATAGGTTCTTCCTGCACGGCATTTGCGATCAACCTTGTAGGGGTTCTTTTTTGGCTTTCTTTTCCCCATTCGTACAACCCGTGGCATATCAATATTCCTTGCGGAAAAGATTCCCTTGTCAACGTAGTTATATAGCGTTCGCTTATGAAACATAATCTCGTCTGCATGGTTAATACAGATGTGATGCAGTGATTGTCCTTTCTTAATAAGGGGACTGATAATTCCGTCCAATCTTAGCGCTTCTAGTTCTGTGAGTTGTATCCCTTGACGAGCTTCAGAACGCACTTTTTCGTACTCTTTCTGAGCTTCTGAAGCGGTATAGTATCTTTTCTCTAAAGTGCACTTATTCCGTGATTCACAGCCGTTACAAACGTATGGCGGCTTTAGAAGATCTCTACAAATTTCCTGTTTATACTCTAAGCAACCTTTTGAGCAAGGGTGTGCTTTGCAGAACTTGCAATGCCGATGGCAACGTATATTTCCACAGAGATACTTCTCTTCACAGGCGTGGCGGAAGACACAATCGTTAAACGTTCTTCCGTAGCAACCTGTTTTATTGAATTGCAGACGACTTCGTACCTCCTTTGAAATTGTTGATGGATCCTTGGCTGTCTCTCTTGCAATCCACTTAAATGAGTTTCCTTCGGTAAGTCCTTGTTGAATGATACTCCTGTCGTTTGAAGATAGATGCTTATTCTTATTCATCATGTGCTCCTCTCCAGAGGCATCTTCTTCAACTCTATGTTAACTTATTGCAATACTAACTTCCATCCTCCTGTTTGCTTAACTAACTTCTATCTCATCAACTCTAGGGGTAGAATTTAAAAATACAATTAAGT
>JAAZCL010000185.1 GCA_012513315.1 Bacteroidales bacterium
CCATTAACCCTCTTGGCAACGACGTTGAAACAACGTGGGCAAATGCTTTAGCGGGAAAGAGTGGTGCTGGGCCTATTACTCATTTCGACACTTCGCTTTTTAAAACAAAATTTGGCTGCGAGGTAAAAGACTTCGACCCTAACGATCTTTTTGAACGGTAGGAGGCCAGAAAATATGACCGTTATTCACATTTTGCTATACATGCAGCTAAGGAGGCAATGGAAGACTCGGGATTAGATTTGGAAAGTGAGAATAGAGATCGCATTGGTGTAATTTTCTCTGCTGGTATTGGGGGAATAAGAACTTTTGAAGAAGAAGTAGGTTCGTACTATGTAAATATTGATAAAGGTCCTAGATTTAATCCTTTCTTCATTCCGAAAATGATAGCAGATATTGCTGCGGGGCATATCTCTATGATTTATGGACTGAGAGGACCAAATTATGCTACCGTATCAGCCTGTGCTTCGTCTACTAATGCAATTATTGATGCTTTCAACTTAATAAGATTGAATAAAGCAAATGTAATTGTTTCGGGAGGTGCTGAAGCTACTATTAGCCCGGCAGCTGTTGGTGGATTTAATGCTATGCATGCCCTATCAACACGTAACGATTCGCCTGAAACTGCATCAAGACCATTTAGTGCAAGCCGCGATGGATTTGTTATTGGTGAAGGTGGAACTGTGCTCATTCTTGAAGAATTGGAGCATGCTCTGGCAAGAGGTGCAAAAATATATGCTGAGGTTGTTGGTGGTGGTATGTCTGCTGATGCTTATCACATAACCGCTTCTCATCCTGAGGGATTAGGGGCTAAATTGGTTATGCATAATGCAATGGATGATGCCAACATGAAGCCTGAAGATATTGATTATATTAATGTTCACGGAACATCTACTCCGGTTGGAGATATTTCTGAAGTAAAAGCAATAAAAGATGTTTTTGGCGATCATAGCTATAAAATTAATATCAGCTCAACTAAATCTATGACTGGCCATCTTTTGGGTGGAGCCGGTGCAATAGAAGCACTATTTTGTATTTTATCTCTGAGAGATCAAATTGTACCACCTACAATTAATCATGAAGATGGTGATGATGATCCGGAGATTGATTATAATTTAAATTTTACTTTCAATAAAGCTCAAAAAAGGGAGATAAGAGCTGCATTATCTAACACTTTTGGCTTTGGGGGACACAATGCAAGTGTAATACTCAAGCAATATAACAAATAGTGTGTTAAGAAGATTAGTAAAAAGGGTTAAGGCTATTCCCAACTTGGGGAAGGAGCCTTACCTTTCGTTCTACAATATATTGGGGTTTTATCCTGATAGGATTGATCTCTATAAAGAGGCCATGACTCACCGTTCATCTTCTATCCGTTCTAAAAAAGGGAAATGGGTTAATAACGAGCGACTAGAATTTTTGGGTGATGCTATTTTGGATGCAATCGTAGCAGATATATTGTATAAGAAATTTGAAAATAAAAAAGAGGGCTTCCTCACAAGCACTCGCTCAAGAATAGTTCAAAGAGACACTTTAAATAAAATAGCGGTTGAACTGGGTCTTGATAAAATAATTGTTTCTTCTACCAGAAACTTAGCGCATAATACAAATATTTATGGTGATGCACTTGAAGCACTAATTGGTGCTATATACTTAGATCAGGGTTACCGCGTGGCTAAAAGTTTTGTATTTGAAACTTTAATTAAAGAGCATATCAATATAGATAAAGTACTGAAAAACGAAGTTGACTTTAAGTCGAGACTAATTGAGTGGGGACAAAAAAACAGAGTAGATGTTCGTTTTGAAGTTACTGATTCATCTTATGATGCTCAGAATAACCCAGTATTTATTTCATGTGTGAAGGTAGCCGATGTGGAAATTGGTTCGGGTAAAGGCTACTCTAAAAAGGAGTCGCATCAGAAGGCTGCAAAGATTGCTATTAAGAAACTACGTGAAAGCAATGAGCTACAAGATACACTTATAGACTCTTCTAAATCGGATTTGGTAGATACTGAAAACTAACTACCAAACACCAAAAGATATTCCCATTAATTTTCCTTGTGCAACTAGGTCTGTATCTGGTGAAACAACTCTCAATTTACCTGCCACCTCTTCTAGGGACACATCAGATATAGTATTTCCTAACTTGGCAACCATTCTTCCGAATTTACCTTCATTGATGAGACTTGCAGCATGTCCGCCTAGCAGGGTTCCTAAAATTCTATCACTTGGTGATGGCGATCCTCCGCGTTGTATATAACCTAGTACTGTTTCGCGGGTTTCATAACCAGTTTGCTCTTGTATCTCGCGCGCAAAGTAAGCTGCTGGTCTTTCTTTGGTTGGTAATTCAACACCTTCGGCAACTGCAACAATTGAGTAGGCTTTACCAATTTCCATCCGTTTATTAATCTTTTCGATAATAACCTTCATGTTGTAGCCTAGTTCGGGGAGAATAATTATGTCGGCACCACCGGCCATTCCGGCATATAGTGTAATCCATCCAGCATGGTGCCCCATTAGCTCAATAACCATTACTCTGCGATGAGAACTTGCTGTGGAGTGGAGCCTATCGATGGCATCTGTGGCAATATTTACTGCTGTATCAAAGCCAAAGGTTATATCAGTGCCATATACGTCGTTGTCTATTGTCTTTGGCACTCCTATTACATTTAATCCGAGCTCAGAAAGCATCCAAGTAGTACGCTGTGTTCCATTTCCCCCAATACACACCAAACAATCGAGACCGAGCTCATTATATGCATCTTTTATTTTTTCTCTATCCTTTTCGTCAGGAGAATTTATCATTTTACGAAACACCTTTTCGCGAGCTGTTCCTAAAATTGTGCCACCTAAATTAAGAATTCCTGAAAGTGAAGCATCGGTTAGCTCAACAATATCTTTGTAAAGCAAGCCTGAGAAGCCATTTTGAATACCTATAACTTGCATGCCATATGCATTAATAGCTGTTTTGCCAACACCGCGAATTGTTGCATTGATTCCTGGCGCATCTCCACCTGAGGTAAGAATACCTATTTTCATTTTATTATTCATATTATTACTTAATTAGTGTAATACCATCTCTCGCAAAGAAAGCAAAAAAAGATAGAATTTAAAGTACAAAGTAGTACTTATTTTAGAGCATTGGGATTAAGAATTATTTTGTAGTTTTTTATATATAATTGAAGCAGCATTGTCTGATGCACCTGGCTTACCTAGTATTTGACGCATCTCTTCATAATTCTTCATCATATTATTCTTATAGTTCTGTACGTGTAATATCTGCTTTAGCTCGGTGCGTATATTATCTACCGTAAAAGATGCTGCAAAGAGTTCCTTTACGACTTCAAAATTGCATATGAGGTTAACCAGGGAAATATAGGGGATGTGTAATATGTTTTTGAAGCCCCATTGTGAAAGTTTGGGCGCCGGCGTACGATAGCATACCACCTGGGGTGCATTAAGTAAGGCTGCTTCTAAAGTTGCAGTTCCTGAAGTTACTAGTGCGGCATCTGATTGTGCAAGTATGCGATATGTTTGACCTGTGAGCACAGTAACTTCGGCCTTTGAATGTATATTGTCCTTATAGAAATTGTTGTCGATACCGGGTGCTCCTGCAACTATAAATTGATAGCCTTCGGAGTAGCCTTTTACGGCTTCCAACATTGTATCTATATTGCCTTTAATTTCTTGTTTTCGACTTCCTGCCAACAATGCTATTATTGGTTTGTTGGGTAAATTATTATCCTTTATGAAATCGGTAAAAGACTCGTCTTTATATTCTCTTTCATTAATTGCATCAACAGTTGGGTTGCCCACATAATGAACTTTGTAGTTGTGTTTTGCAAAGAATTCAACTTCAAAGGGCAGTATGCAGAGCATTTCGTCAACATATTTCTTGAATGATTTAACTCGATATTCTTTCCATGCCCATACTTTGGGTGATATATAGTAGTGAACCGGGATATTGAGATTGCTTTTTACATATTTGGCAATATTGAGATTGAATCCAGGATAATCTACTAAGATAACTACATCGGGATTATATTGTTTGATATCTTTCTTGCAAAGTGATAGATTTCTGAGAATGGTGCGTGAATTGAGAATAACAGGGATGATGCCCATAAAAGCAAGTTCACGATAATGTTTTACCAATGTGCCACCTACCGACTCCATCAAATCGCCACCAAAGAAGCGAAATTCGGCATCTTGATCTAACCTCTTAAGTGACTTCATCAAGTTAGATGCATGTAAATCGCCCGAAGCTTCGCCTGCAACAATATAATACTTCATATCTATACTATTTTAATGAATTTCTATTCTTATCATAAATCCCATTCTTTTAGTTCTGGGATGAGATCATAAGCAGTCATATCTATTTTAACAGGAACAACTGCAGCGTAACCATTTGCAAGTGCCCATTCATCATTATTCTCGTTCTCGCTATCCCAGTTCTCGAAATTGCCAGTCATCCAAAATATTTCTCTCTCAACTCCGTCTTTTGAGCGCTGATATTCATTTACCCATTTACCTTGAGTTTGAGTTGCCATTCTGATGCCTTTAACTTTTCCAACGGGTACGTTTACATTTAAGCATACTCCTTTTGGTAGTCCTTCTTTTAAAACTTTTTGGGCTATCTTACGTGCTACCACTTTTGTGGCGGAAAAGTCGGCATCGGGGGTAAAGTCGCATAATGAAAATGCAACAGAAGGAACATCAAATACACAGCCTTCTATGGCAGCTGCAACAGTGCCGGAGTAAAGTACACTTATACCTGCATTGGAACCATGATTGACTCCTGAAACAATTATATCGGGCTTGCGGTTTACAAACATGTTTAGAGCAAGCTTAACGCAGTCTACCGGTGTTCCGCTACACATGTATGCAGTGAGGCCCTCTTCTTGATGATATTGTCTGGCACGTATTGGAAAAGAGGTAGTGATTGCACTTGACATGCCCGATTGATGAGAGTCTGGTGCAAAGACTATGATCTCTCCAAGGCCTTTCATGGCTTCGGTAAGTTCTTTTATTCCTTTTGCCTGATATCCATCATCGTTGGTAATTAGTATAAGTGGCTTTTCCTTATTCATATTATTTTTTCTGTTATATTGTTTATTGTATTGAGTTACAAATATAATGAAAATAAGGCATTTTGTAATTGTGATGAAAATGTAGTTGTTTTTTTCTTAACTTTGTCATTGAATATTTAAACATTAAGCTTCTTATGAAAAGGATAAATATATTTATAGCACTGTTTGTTGCTTCACTCTTGCTATCGATTAATGTAAAATCGGAAGAGATTAAACCTGTTAAAAATGTTATTGTAATGATTCCTGATGGAACATCAATTGGGGTTTACTCAGCTGCCAGATGGTTTAAACTATATAATAACCTGGGTGATGGTTTAATGATTGACCCATATATAACAGGCACAGTAACAACTTTTTCGTCAAATGCTCCAATTGGAGATTCTGCACCTACGGGTTCTACTTATGCTACTGGTGTGTTACAGCAAACTGGTAATGTGGCTATTCACCCTGAGGTTTCGGATAACGATATATATGAAGTAGATGCTTCACGTACTTATCAACCTGCTGCTACAATTTTAGAAGCATCTAAGATTTTGAAGAATAAATCTGTGGGATTGGTTGTTACTTCTGAGTTTCCTCATGCTACTCCTGCAGATTTTTCTGCACATTACTATGCTCGTGGTAATTACGATGTTATTGCTCCACAAATGGCTTATCAGAATTTGGATGTAATGTTTGGGGGAGGTAATAGTATTATTACAGATGATATTATTAAGCATTTTAGTAATAATGGTACTACTTTGATACAAGATGATAAGAATGAACTATTAAATTATAATGGTGATGGTAAAGTGTGGGCTCTATTCGGTCAAAGGGCTTTGCCTTATAATATAGATAGGAACCCCGATAAGTATCCTTCTATTGCCGAGATGACCGAAAAGGCAATTGATTTATTATCTAAAAAAGAGAATGGTTTCTTTTTGATGGTTGAAGGAAGTCAGATTGATTGGGCTGCTCATGCTAATGATGCCGCTACAATGATTAATGAATACCTGGCTTTTGATGAGGCAGTTGGGAAAGCAATGGAATTTGCTATAAAAGATGGAAATACGGCTGTATTGGTTTTGTCTGATCATGGAAACAGCGGGTTTACTATAGGCTCGGCTAGATGTCCAGGTTACGACAGGTTATCTATTGAGGATCTTTTTGAAACTGTTTCTGGGATTAAGCTAAGTGCGAATGGACTTGAATCGATATTAATAAATGCGGAACCGGATAATTTTAGGAGTGAATTTAAAAAATATACCGGTATTGATATTACTGATGAGGAGTTTGATGTGCTTAGGTCATCTAAAAATTATCGTGAAACCGACTACACTAAGGTGGGCACAAGCATAAACCTTGCTCATAATATTGTAAATATTCTCAACTCGCATATGTGTTTTGGTTTCACCACTGGGGGGCATACTGGTGAGGAGGTGATAATGGCTGCATACCATCCTCAAGGTGATGTGCCTAAGGGTCACTTGACTAATCAACAGGTTAATAAATACCTGCAAGAGGTCACGGGTATTGAAATATCCTTACAAGAGCTGTCGGATAAGATATTTGTAAAACATAGTAGTTTGTTTGAAGGTTTAAAATATTCTGTTGATAACAATGATCCTAAGTTTCCTATTCTTAAAGTTATAAAAGGAAAAAACACCTTAGAGATTAAAGCGTTTTCTTCAGTAGGTAAGCTCAACGGGAAAAGTTTCGATATAGGTTCTGTTGTTGTTTATATCGATAAGAACGATACTTTCTATTTGCCAAAAAGCTTAAAGCAAAAATTACAGTGATTACATCAAACTACATAGTTACTCATATTTACACAATTTTGCAATTCGCTTTGAGACAGGGTTATCGCTTTGAGACAACCTTGTTTCTCATTTTGAAATAACTTTGTTGCTTGCTTTTTGAACAAGCTTGTAGCTCACTTTAGTGCAGGCCTATTGATCATTTTTGGTTGTAATAATATCCCCTTGAAACGAGATTCCTTGTCTGTCGGTGTCCATTATGCTAAGGCGAGCAGTCTCGTTTTCCCATATATCAAAATTAAATGATACACTTCTATCTAGATCATTAAATTTTATTACAACATACCAGTTTCCCGTCTGAGAGCCAGGCTCTACACTATAATCGAAATCTACACTTGTAAATCTGTAACCTCCTTCATTGGGGTTCATTGGAGCTTTATAGGCTCTTCCAAAATAGGGAAGATATACTTCAATGGTGTCTGGCGAAACATCAACTTCATAGTAGGGCGACAGGTGTCTAGAGCTAAATCCGGTTGGATGGGCATAAGTAGCTTTGAAGACAAAACTGGAAGTGTTTACTGCATTTGCAATTTCTGCTGCTAATTGCTCTTTTTCTGCTGCACTGCGTGATGTACCGCAACCTTGAAAGAGCAGTAGTAAAGTTAATAATGCTAATCCCAGATGGGCAATATTTCTCATAATTTTTTTGTTTAAATCCATCTTTCTGGACTTCAAATTAGAGTTAATCTGAAGATCAATAGACACATAATATAAACATAGAAAAAGATGATATTGTTTATGAGAGGAAATTATTGTAAAATCAGTTTACTAAATCAAAGACAGCACTATAATGCGATATGTATATCATAATCATTACCAGAAACATAAAATAAACCAGATATACATGATTCCTTGAAGTGTTTCTGGTATAAAAATAGGCTGATAAGTACGATATTAGTGTTATGGAAAGGACTAAAAAGAAAAGTGTATTTCCCCAATAAATCACTTGAAGAAGTAATAGAAATATAAGTAGAAACACAATAAATCTCATGAAATTAAGAGTCAGCACTTTGTCTCGCCCATAGGTATTTATGGAGAAAATCATATTTAGAATAAAAAATATGAGTATAAATAAAGCCATTACCCATTCGAAGATAGTATAACTTGGTATTACGGGTATTGAAATATTTACTAATGAATTAAGTGGCTGTAAAAAACTTATAGTATCGTCTAGTATAAAATAAATTGAGAAAACAGAGATACATACTAATATAACCCCAAAAAGTGACGAAAGTAAAGATCGAATCTGCGGTCCTCGCATAGTTCTTTCTCCTCTCCAAATAAGCGGTATAAGTATTATTGAATAAACTTGAAACAATGATGCTGTTACAGTTAGAATTGATGAACGAAATGAATATAAGTATGAATCAGGCTTCTGATATGATTTGAGTAGAGGAAAGAAAGACAGGAGTATAAATATAATAGCAATATAATCACTCGTCATTATCAAAAAGTATGGATGCAAACTTAAAAAAAATAGCGGGAATATAAATGGCAGATTAGAGCGTGTTCTGAATAAACTAAAACGGTTATTTATAGTATTAATAATCCATGCTATTATGAATACTGAAAATGTAGATGCTGTAAATGATATCTCTGGGTTTGAGAAAAAGAAAGAAATGTGTTGCCATAAATAGTTGCTATTTTGAAAGGATATCTCAGGCAATCCTTTACTGGCAAATAGCATTATCCTCATTGCAATAACAATAATTGATGCGATGAGGGAAGTAAAACGACCTTCCACTATGTTTGCACGAAAGCCTTTAACTACATAATGCATGTACTATTCTTTATTTTAGATTAGAGATCGAATCCGATATCTTTTCTATAATAGCTATTTTCGAAGTTTATTTTATTGATATTGTTGTACGAAATCTGCAATGCCTCTTTCATGTTTTTACCAAACGATGTTACTGCCAATACGCGTCCTCCTGCAGTAACAACTTTATCATCTACCATTTTAGTACCTGCATGAAAGATATTGCTATCCAGAACAGTATCTAGTCCTTCAATTATTTTTCCTTTTTGGTATTCTTCGGGATATCCTCCCGAAACCATCATTACAGTAACTGCATGTCTATTATCGATTTCAAGAGATTTTTGGTCGAGTGTTTCTGTTGTTACACCAATAAACAATTCGAGAAGATCGGACTTAATAAGTGGAATTACAACTTCACTCTCAGGATCACCCATTCTTACATTATACTCAATAACCTTGGGTTCACCTTCAACATTTATTAAACCTATAAATATAAAGCCCTTATAATCTATGTTTTCGGCTCTTAAACCAGCAACCGTGGGCTCTACAATACGTGATTTTACTTTTTCCATAAAAACTTCATCTGCAAATGCAACTGGAGATACTGCTCCCATTCCACCAGTGTTTAAACCGCTATCGCCTTCGCCAATTCGTTTATAGTCTTTGGCTACTGGCAATATTTTATATGAAGAACCATCACTTAAAACAAAGACAGAACACTCTATACCTTTAAGAAACTCCTCAATTACTACACTTTTACTTGCATTCCCAAACTTACCGTTGAGCATCTCTCCCAACATTTGTTTTGCATAGTTTATATTGTCAATTATTAGCACACCTTTGCCCGAGGCAAGCCCATCTGCCTTCAAAACATATGGAGCAGACATGCTATCGAGAAAATCATTACCCTCGGCAATATTATCAAGTGTTACAGTTTTAAATTGTGCTGTAGGGATATTGTGACGATTCATAAAGTTTTTAGCAAAATCCTTACTGCCTTCAAGTTGAGCACCTTCTTTTGAGGGTCCAATTACAGCGACATGGCAAATATCTTCATCATCATGAAAAAAGTCGTAGACACCTTCAACAAGTGGAACCTCTGGCCCTACAACAATCATGTCTATATCGTTATTTAAGGAGAATTTCTTTAAAGAACTAAAATCTGTTACGTCTATCGGCACATTTGTCCCTAACAAAGCAGTGCCTGCGTTTCCAGGAGCTATATATAAATTATTCAAATAGCTGCTACTGCGTATCTTCCACGCCATTGCATGTTCACGACCACCCGATCCGAGAATAAGGACATTCATATAATTAACAGTACTTTTATGGTTGATTTTACAAAGCTACTAAAAAATTTCAATTTAAAATATGTGATACTTTAAAATGGATATAATGTTATCTTTGTACTTAATAATTCTAATCTTAAAAAGACAATTAAATTAGATTTAGAATTCTGGATATAGATTAACTCAATTTTATTATTAAATGATACAAAACAGAATATGCTCCCTTTTTGGGATCAAATATCCTATTATACAAGCAGGCATGGTATGGTGTAGTGGATGGAAATTAGCATCTGCAGTAAGCAATGCTGGTGGGTTAGGACTAATTGGTGCGGGATCGATGCATCCCGACACGCTACGTGAACATATAAAGAAATGTAAGTCGGCTACTAAAAATCCATTTGGAGTGAATGTCCCTCTAATGTACCCCCAAATTGAAGAAATTATGGGAATTATTATGGAAGAAAAAGTACCTGTTGTCTTTACCTCTGCTGGCAATCCTAAAACATGGACAAGCAAGCTAAAGGAAGCAGGTATAAAAGTTGCACATGTAGTTTCGAGTTCAAAATTTGCGCTTAAATCTGTTGAAGCTGGAGTAGACGCAATTGTGGCAGAAGGGTTTGAAGCTGGCGGACACAATGGACGTGAAGAAACAACAACTCTTACTCTAATTCCACAAGTTAGAAAATCAGTGGATATTCCTTTAATTGCCGCCGGTGGCATATCTTCAGGAGAATCAATGGCTGCTGTGTTTGCATTGGGTGCTGAAGGAGTGCAGGTAGGCACACGTTTTGCACTTACAGAAGAAAGTTCTGCAAGCGATGAGTTTAAACAGAAATGCATTACTTTAAATGAAGGAGATACAATTGTATCACTTAAAAAACTAACCCCTGTAAGACTAATTAAGAACGATTTCTATCAACAAGTTAAAGAGATGGAGGATAGCGGTTCATCGGCAGATGAACTACGCGAATTCTTGGGTCGTGGTCGTTCTAAAAGAGGTATATTTGAAGGTGATTTAAAAAATGGAGAATTAGAAATTGGTCAAATAGCCTCTGATATAAAACAAATAACCTCCGCCGCACAAGTAGTTGAGGACATGATTACAAGGTATAATATTACAATTGAAACATTATCAGGACTTAGGATATAAAACTATATCAGTTCTCAAAATCTTGCTATCTTTGTAACAATTATGCAATATAAACTTTTTCAGTCCGATCGGTTTTCATTTTTCAGCCTTAGCAGTGGCAGTTGTGGTAATTGCTACTATTTAGGAAACTCTTATTATGGCATTTTGATAGATGCTGGCCTAGGACCGCGTGTTATAAAAAAGCGTCTCGCCGAGCATGGTGTTGAGTTATCTTCTATAATGGCAGTATTAATTACTCATGATCATTACGATCATATAAAATCTGTTGGACATCTGGGAGGGAAAATGCATATCCCTATTTACACTACTCGCGAAGTACATAGAGGTATAAGAAACAACCCCATGATTCATCATAACCTCAATGGGTCTTTAAAATATATTGAAAAAGGCAAGTCATTTAAGATAGAAGATTTTAATATCACACCTTTTCATGTTCCTCATGACAGCAACGATAATGTTGGGTACTACATTGAATTTGGTGGTCAAAAATTGACACTGGCAACAGATGTGGGCAATATCACTGATGAGATTGCACATTATATGACCAAAGCTAATCATTTGATAATTGAAAGTAATTACGATGAAGAGATGCTGAAAAATGGTAGTTATCCCGCTTACCTTAAAGAGAGAATAACTTGTGGTACAGGCCATATAAGTAATAGAGAGGCGGCAGAATTCTTAGCGAACAATTTCTCATCTCAGCTTCGTAATATATGGTTATGTCATCTTAGTGGCGACAACAATAACCCGGAGTTGGCATATAACACAATTAGTGAAGCACTTACAAGAAAAGGTGTAAATATTGGCAAAGATGTTGATCTACATGTATTAGGAAGAAATATTTTATCGGCAAAAATAATTTTCTGAGTTATGTCTCTTGCACCTATCCTGCTTTTCACATACAATCGTCCTGCTCACACAAGCCAAACACTAGAGGCACTGTTTAATAATAAACTAAGTAAAGATAGTGAGCTATTCATCTTTTCTGATGGCTATAAGAATGAATTCGACAAAATAAATGTGCAAGAAGTTCGTAAACTTATTCATTCCATTGACCGTTTTAACAGCTTCAAAAAGATTAATGTAATTGAGAACAAGCAAAATGTAGGTCTTGCAAATAATATTATTGCTGGTGTTACACAAATTGTCAATAAATATGGTAAAGTGATAGTTCTGGAAGATGATTTAATAACTTCTCCGTGGTTTCTTACCTTTATGAATGAAGCTTTAGATAAGTTTGAATCTGATGAAAGGATTGGACATATACATGGGTTCTGTTATCCTATTGATAATTTACCTGATGCATTTTTAATTAAATGGGTAGGCAGTTGGGGCTGGGCAACATGGAAAAGATCGTGGCAGCTATTTAATGCAGATGGGAATATGCTATTGAAAGAAATTCAAGAGCGAAACCTTTCTACAGAATTCGACTTTAATGGTAATTACCCTTACACCAAAATGCTGCATAGACAGGTTAATGGAGTGAATGACTCATGGGCAATTAGATGGAATGCAACACTTTTTTTAAATAATCTTTTATCTGTAAACGCAGGTAAATCACTTGTTCAAAACATTGGTTTTGATGGTACCGGTATCCATAGCGGTAAGGACAAAATTCATTATAACTCCCTCTATAAATACAGATTAAACACCGACATCCCAATTATTAGTGAAAACAAATCAGCTAGAAAAGCTTTCGGGAAATATTACAATAAAACGAATTCTTTCTGGGCAAAAGCTAAAAGAAGAATAAGCAGGTATATAAGAGGCAAATAGCTTTATGAATGTTCTAATCATAAATACATCGGATATTAATGGAGGTGCTGCAATAGCTGCATACCGGTTGCTGAATGCGTTGAAACATAGTGGTGTAAACGTAAAAATGATGGTTCGTGAAAAACTATCAAATGATAATGATGTTTTAAATATTGGGAACAATCTCATAAACAAGTTTAACTTCTATCATGAGAGAGGAGAAATATTTATATACAATGGACTTTCACGTGAAAACTTGTTTGAAGTTTCTACAGCCAAAAAAGGTGTATCTATAATAGATACCGAAGAATTTAAGCAAGCTGATGTTATTCATATACACTGGATTAATCAAGGAATGCTTTCACTAAATGAAGTAAAAAAAATACTCTCTTCGGAAAAGAAGGTGGTATGGACAATGCATGATATGTGGCCATTTACAGGCATTTGTCACTATGCTGGAGACTGCGACTTTTATACACATGGATGTGGCAACTGTCCACTCCTTAGGCACCCATCAAAATACGATCTATCCAGAACTACTTATCGCAAAAAAACAGCTACGTACTCAAAGGGAGAAATAAACTTTGTGGCATGCAGCAACTGGCTAAAAGAGATGGCAATAAAGAGTCCTCTTACCTTAGGACATCACGTCACCTCCATTCCAAATCCCATTGACACAGGGGTATACCGTCCACTGAATAAGAATGAGATTAGACTTAAACTAGATCTCCCTACTGATAAAAAAATCATTCTATTTGCTGCAGTAAAGGCGTCAGATAAGCGAAAAGGGATGGACTACCTAATAGAAGCGTCAAGTCTATTAAAGAATCATTCTAAAAATATATTATTTTTAATTGCTGGTAATAGAAGTGAAGAGATAGAAAACAAGATTACACTGCCTGTTAAAAGCATGGGGTATGTATCGCCTAAAGATATGCCTTCACTTTATAATGCTGCAGATTTGTTTGTCTCCCCCTCTCTACAAGATAATCTTCCTAACACTATTATGGAGTCAATGTCATGTGGAACCCCTTGTATAGGTTTCAACACCGGTGGTATTCCTCAAATGATAGACCATCAAATAAATGGTTATATTTCAGAATATCGAAACTCTAAAGATCTGGCAAACGGAATATTATGGTCGCTTTTTGAGACAAACACCAATCTCGGACTAAATGCTCGTAAAAAGGTAATTGAAAATTATAGTAACGAAATCATTGCAAAGCAATATATAGAAATCTATAAGAATGCAAGAGGATAATAATATAACCGATAAAGAGTACTGGGATAATTATTGGAGCAATTATCTGTACGATAGCATACCTCAAAAACTGGTATTTGAGAAATACATGCCATTGCTAAGTAAGGGTAATAATTTTATAGAGATAGGAGGCTTTCCAGGCCTATTCGCTGCAGCATTCTATCAGCGTGGAGTAAAAGATATTACTATTCTCGATTTTTATATCAATAGAGAAATCATAAGCAACTTTGAAACAAAAAACAAATTACCAAAAGGAACAATTAAATATATAGAAAGTGACTTTTTTGAGTTTAAATCAGATAAGAAATATGATATAGCGTTTTCATACGGTTTCGTTGAGCACTTTGAAGATACAAAGGATGTGATTGAACGACATATCGATTTAGTTTCAAAGAATGGGCAGTTACTTATGCTTATACCTAATTTCTTGGGATTAAACGGAGTGATTCAAAACCGATTTGACAAACAAAATCTTAAGGCTCATAATCTAAAAGCCATGGATATAGATTATCTTAAAGAAATTATGCAATCGTTTGGTTTAAGTAAATTCACGGTAGAATATATAGGAAAACCCATGCTATGGCTTGAGCCAAAACCAGAGAACCAAAAACACAGAAAATGGGTGAAACTATTTAGCTATTTAATAAAACTGATTCCTATAAAAAGTAAGTTATTATCCCCATTTATAATAATTTATGCAGAGAGATGAAAAAACTATCTATAATAACAATTACCTATAACGCTGAGGAGACACTTGAAAAAACCCTTAGGAGTGTTTCTGAACAGAGTTATGCCGACTTTGAACATATCATCATTGATGGTAAATCGACTGATAAAACATTAGACCTGATACATAAATATCAAAATAATAAAATGAAATGGATAAGTGAGACAGACAATGGGCTCTATGATGCCATGAACAAAGGTATAAAATTAGCAACGGGAGATTATATGTGCTTTCTGAATGCTGGCGACACATTTTTTGCAAATAACACTATTGAAGAAATAATGTATTCAGCAAATCATTTTCCTCAACCACCGGAGATAATCTATGGAGAAACTGCAATTGTTAATGAACATGGTACATTCTTGCATATGCGTAGGTTAGAGACCCCACGATACCTAAATTGGAAAAGTTTTAAAAAGGGAATGCTTGTTTGTCATCAAGCATTTATTGTAAATCGAGAGCAGGTTGAGGAATATGATACTAACTATAGATTTTCAGCTGACTTCGATTGGTGTATTCGTATTATGAAAAAGGCTTCTATCATTTATAACACAGATGAAGTTTTGATCAATTACCTCAATGAAGGTGTAACAACAGCTAACCGAAAAGCATCTTTGATTGAACGCTACAGAATAATGGTAAAACATTATGGGGGTTTTTCAACTTTTATGCATCATTTGTGGTTTGTTATTAGAGCGGTGTTTTAACAAGCCAGAAGCAGCTATTTAAGGTAGTTAGGCTCATTTTATTTAAATTAAAGCGGTTTCCTAACATAACTAAAGCAGTCCTTTAACAAACCTAGAACAGAGTAATAACATAGCTAAAACTAATTCTAATCTAGCTAGAGCAGGTTTTTAATATAAAAAGAAATGAAACAACGTAAACTGAAACTCGAAGAGCTTAATAGAATATCTATTAAAGAGTTCCAAGAAACAGAAAAAATACCATTAGTTGTAGTTCTAGACAATGTAAGAAGCCAGAACAATATAGGATCGGTATTCAGAACTAGTGATTCATTTTTAGTTGAAGAAATTATACTGTGTGGCATTACTGCAACACCACCAAACACCGAGATTCATAAAACAGCATTAGGAGCTGAAGATTCTGTAAATTGGAGGTATTTTGAAGACACTATTATTGCATTAAACACTCTAAGAGAAGAGGGTTATAATATATACTCAATAGAGCAAGCAGAAAACAGTCTAAGTCTGGAAGCGCTGCAATTAAACAAACAAAAAAAATACGCAGTTATCTTGGGGCACGAAGTTCATGGTGTTATGCAGGAAGTAATTAACCTTTCAGATGGATGTATAGAGATTCCTCAATATGGCACCAAACACTCTTTAAATGTATCAGTAACAGCGGGAATTGTGATATGGGATTTCTTCAAACAATTATATTGAACAATTAGGCTTTCATTTCTCCCATTGTTTTAATTGAATAGTATCACCGTCATACTCAGCATACGAAAACAATGAAATCCAGTCGCCCAGAATAACCACACTGGTTCTTTCAGCAATTGGCAAATTAAGTAGAATATGACGATGCCCAAATACGAAGTAGTTTATACTGGGATCTTCAACTATCATAAGTTTGGCATACCTCACTAAATACTCATTATCCTCACCTAGGTAACTTGCCACCCCGCCGTTTTCGCGACTACGGCTAGACCAAGCATGCGCCAAAGGGATTGTCCAACTTGGGTGTAGTGCCGAGAAGCATTTTCGAAGAAACTTACTATGGAAAACTTTTCGAAGGAAACGAAACATTTTAGACTCATCACCTAAACCATCTCCATGAGCAAGAAAAAACTTACTGCCGTAGATGTCCACTATATAAGGCTCAAAATGAAGCATCAAACCACACTCAACACTAAGGTAGTCTGTAAGCCATATATCGTGATTACCTATAAAAAAATGTATTTCAATTCCTGAATCTGTTAATTCGGATAGTTTACCTAGCAGACGAGTAAAACCTTTAGGAACAACATGCTTATACTCATACCAATAATCAAAAATATCGCCCATCAAGTATATTGAATGGGCGGTAGGCTTAACATAATCTAACCACCTACAAAGCTTTCGCTCTACATCAATTGAATCAGTATGAGATTTAGCACCCAAATGTGCATCAGCCAAGAAATATACTTTTTTGACCATCTACATCATTCCCAACTCCAACAAAGCCTCTTCACTCATCATCGACTGATCCCAAGGTGGATCAAAAGTAAGATTAAGATCTACATTATTAACCTCTTCTACAGCCTCAACCTTCATTTGAACATCCATTAAAATAAAGTCGGCTGCCGGACATGCAGGCGATGTAAATGTCATTTCTATGATTACATTGTTATCTGCATCAACATCAACATCATAAATCATACCCAAATCATATATATTAACTGGAATCTCCGGATCATAACATGTTTTGAGAGCGTCCACAATTTTATCCTGTAAAGCTTGTAATTCTTCATTCATAATCTAATAGTTTTTTTATTAAACCTCAAATCAACCAAATTGTTTAAATAAACTAGATGATTCCTTCATCAGCAAAACTAAAATACCTATCACCACATACAATGATATGGTCAAGAAGTACTATATCCATCCATCGTGCTGCCTCTTTTAGTTTTTTTGTAATCTGCTGATCTTGCGGGCTTGGCCTACAATTTTCTGAGGGATGATTGTGTCCCAAAAAAATCCCCGATGCATACTTATTTAAAGCCTCACGAAGAATAAGACGGATATCTACAACAGTGCCAGATATTCCACCTCTGCTTACCTGAAGAGTTGATACTACCTTGTTTGACCTGTCAGTTAATAGCACCCATGTCTCCTCGTGATTTAAGTCGGTAAGTAGTGGTACGAACTCCTCGTAAGCAATTCTGGAGGAGGTAATCTTCCTCCTCTCAGTGCGCTCACTAGTTTTCCTTCTTCTACCCAGCTCAAGAGCAGCAATAATTGTAATTGCTTTAGCATCTCCTATTCCCTTAAAATAATTAACTAAATCAGTAACACCCAATCTAGCCAATATATTAAGGTCGTTATTCGACTCTAATAAAATACGCTTGGCAAGCTCCACTGCACTCTCTTCTTTATTTCCCGATCCTATAAGAATGGCTATAAGTTCTGAATCTGAGAGTGATGAAACACCTTTCAATAATAATTTTTCTCTCGGGCGATCTTCTTCAGCCCACTGTTTTATACTTAGTTTGCTCATAATGGTTAACTGATATTGAGCAAATATAGCTATAAATTTTACTAACTCAATCTTTACTTGGCACGTTCTACATAAGAGCCATTTCTGGTGTCAATCTTAATCTTTTCACCAGTATCAATAAATA